>CAZJYL010000023.1:11266-15760 GCA_964550265.1 uncultured Bacteroidaceae bacterium | reverse complement strand
CTATAATAATTATAACAATACTGCAAATAATTACAATAACAATAATCAATACAATTACAATCAAACTCAGCCGCAATACAATAATTCGGGAATATATTACAGTATGGATGCAGCAATAAAAAATCCGGAGAATGTTATTGTATTGGATGTGAGAGGGCAAAACTTAAGTACGTGGCCTTCGTTTTTCAACAATATGAAAAACTTGAGAGAACTCTATATAAGCGACAACAATTTTAGTTCATGGCCTTCGTTTTTTAGTGATTTGAAACAATTGCGCATTCTTGAAGCACAAAACAACAATTTAACTTCATTCCCTTCATTTTTTGGCGATTTAAAAAATCTTGAGGTTTTGAATTTGTCAAATAATCCTATATCTTCTTTTCCCTCGGGATTCAGCGATCTTAAATCACTGCGCATTCTTGATATGAGCAATACGAATGTAAGCAGTTTCCCTTCATTTTTCAGTGATTTGAAAAATTTAGAAAGCATTAATATCGCAAATACCAATATCAGCAGCTTCCCTTCGTTTTTCGATGAATTGAAACAACTGCGCTGGATAAATATTTCAGGAACCAAAATAAATAGTTTGCCTTACAGTGTCAAATCAATGAATACGGTAATTGTTGGCAGACCAGACTAATACAACAAATTAGTTTTTATATGAGAAATTTTGTTTTTGTTATTGCGATTTTTGTATCAATTACTCTTATAGCACAACAAAGCGCTAATGATTATTACGATGCAGGAACAGCCAAACTTAATGCAAAAGACTATGCAGGGGCCATACCTTTGTTTACAAAATGTATAGAAATCAGTCCGTATTATTACGAGGCTTATGTGGATAGGGGCCGTTGTCAATTTGAGCTTGGCAAAAAAGAACTGGCATTAGCCGACTACAACATGGCTCTTAACAAAAAGAAAGATTTTTATTTTGCATTTTATTACAGGGCACTATGGTATAAAGATGCAAACAAAATGAAAGAAGCTTTTGCCGATATCAACCAGGCTGTTAATATCAGGCCCAAATCTGCTGAGCCTTATATACTGCGGGCTGCCTGGTATGCCGAACAAAAAAACTACGATGCAGCACTGAACGATTACAACAAAATTCTTGAGATACGGCCTGATGATGATGCAACATTGATTTCACGCGGAAAAATTTATTTAAATAAAGACATGCTGGAACAAGCATTTAATGATTTTTCAAAGGTAATAGATAAAAACAAAAGTTATGGCGAAGCCTATTACTGGCGGGGAGTTTTACTGGAAAAAGTAGAAAGAAATCAGGTTGCCGTAGAAGATTATACATCGGCGCTAAATAATAAATTTGAAAACGAAGATTTATACCGCCGACGCTATAAGTTATGCATGAATTTCAAGCAATACGATACTGCAATTTCAGATTTAACGGTGCTGATTACCAAATATGCTCCAAAGGAGGCTTTTTTGTGGAATGAAAGAGGGCTATGCTATGCTGCTAAAAACGAGCATGAGCTGGCAATAGCCGATTTTAACAAAGCAATAATGTACAACAAAGACTTTGAGGATGCATATATAAACCGTGCCGACAGCAAGGTGGCAACAAACAAAGAGGCATCGGCAATGACAGATTATAATAAAATAATAACATTAAATCCTAAAAACGGATATGCATGGGAGGGGCGTGGCGTTTATTATTTTAAAAAGAAAAACTATTCTGCCGCTTTAAGCGATCTGGATAAAGCCGTAAAATACAGTCCCCAGTCAGGGCGCGCATATTTCTATCGCGGTGCCATTAAAGACATAAACGGAGACAAAAAAGGAGCATGCGAAGACTTGCAAAAAGCAGTTGAATATAATTTTGAAGGTGCTGCTGAAGCTAAAAAACGGGCTTGTGGCGACGACAAAGGAGCATTTTAATGCTCATTATGTCTTATTTCCTGCTTTTTAGCTGCAAAACAGCACCCTCGTTAATCTTTTAAAACTTTTTTACACAAATATTTTACAACTCAGTAAAATCTGTTATTTATTTCATTGAATTTTCAAAATAGTTTTCATTACAATCACATTCTCCTGTAATACAGAATTACCAATAAGAGTTGCAAAAACATTTGTTACATTCAATACCAATAAACTACATGAAATTGTTGGCCGGTTTCTTTTTGTTTAATTTCCAGCCGATAATTATTTCGTGTGTTCCATCGGTAAAGGACTGTAACTCAGTAGTAGCATAATCAAATGCATAGCCCATTACAAAATGATCAGAAATATCCAGCCCGACCATAACAACCCATGCTGCACGTGTTCTATATGTAAGGCCAAACCAGTATTTTTCGTCATAAATTAATCGGGACGAAAAATCAATTTGTATTGGAGCACCGGTAACTGCCCTTAGCATAAACGAAGGCTCTACGGCAAGTTTATCGCCGGTTGCAATTTTCAATCCCCCAAGTAAAACCAAATGGTTTCGTAATAATCCGATTTGGTCTTTAGGGAAATCGTTTTTGAATAAAACCGAACTACCGGCTAAATGCTGAACTGAAGCGCCTGCAAAATAATTCTTGCTAAACAAATATGTACCAAACGATGCATCTGCAATTAATGCTGAACTGGTGTTTAAAGGAACTACCTGATCGTTTGGTTCATAAGTAGTAAGCAAAGATCCGTCAATTGCATATTGCGTGGTTCCGCTTTGTAGTCCGAATGCTAATCTTGAATCGTTATTAATCTGAATTTGATAAGCATAGGTAACATGAAAACCAAGCTCAGAAGTTGCGCCCAGCTTATCATTATAAACATCCGCGCCTATGCAACTTCCCCGCCCTAGCGGACCATGCATGGTAAATGAAGCAGTTTGAGGGGCTCCGTCAAAGCCAAGCCACTGACTGCGATATCCGGTTAAAAAGACAAATCTGTCATCACTGCCGGCAACAGCCGGATTAAAGGGATATTTATTAAAGACATACTGACTTAACAGAGGAAGTTGCTGTCCTAAAGCAGTCTGAAAGCTGATTATTAAAATCAATAAATATATTTTTTTCATACAACCTCCTTATCTTATAATCATTAAATATCCCTTAATCAGTTTTTCGCCATTGCCTTTATCGAAAACATAATAATATGTTCCGTCAGGCAATTCACGCCCCAGGCTCGTTCCATCCCAGTTATTCTCGTATGGTTCTGCATCAAATACCTGATTACCCCATCGGTTAAACACAGTCAAATGGTGCTTGGGATATTTTTCGAGTCCTGAAATATACCATATATCGTTTGTTCCATCACCATTAGGAGTAAAAGTATTTGGAAATACAAGTTCATTGCCGCCGTCAGACACATATACTGTTACACTATCAGTTGCATAACAGCCTCCATCACCTACTATGGTCAGATAATATGTTATGGTTGTGTCAGGACATGCAGTTGGCGTTAAAATATTGGATGCTGAAAGGCCATAAATAGGGAACCATGTTACAGATCCACTTCCGCTACCTTCTAGAACTATACATGAGTCGCCAGTTATGAATTTATCAGGACCTGCATCAACAAAAGGAATTGGGTGAACTGTTACTACTATTGTATCAAAAGATGAGCAACTTCCATTTGCAACTTCCACTATATAGGTGGTTGTAACAAGAGGTGTTGCTACCGGATTTGATATATTTGGATTTGATAAGCCGGTCGGAGGCAACCAATTATAGGTTGTTCCTCCAAATGCCTGCAATTGAACTGAGCTTCCAAAACAAACTGATTCGTCGGTACCTGCATAAGCTGTTGGAGCACTTAAAACAGTTAGGGAAATATCTGCCTGACTTTTACAAGATGTTGTATTATCTTGTACTATTACTCCAACATTAGCCTGCCCTGTATCAGAGAACATTATGTTAATTGAATTAGTACCGGCTCCTGAAATAATAGTACCATTATCAACAGTCCAGAAATATGACGTTCCGCTAATATTAGTTGTAGTATAATCCTCCATGGTATTCAAGCATACTATTGTTGGTCCGGTTAAGTTTACAACCGGATTGGGATTTACTACAACCGAATATGGCAAGGATGTGTTTGAACAGCCATAAGAATTTGTAACAACAACATAATATGTTCCGGTTGATGTTACGGTAATTGACTGCGTAGTGATTCCCGCCGGATTCCATTCATAGGAATCAGCTAAGGAACTTGTTAATACTACGCTATCACCTTGACAAATGTTAAGCGGTCCCGAAGCCGAAACAAGCGGAGCAGCCGGACGTGGATATACTGTTACTGAAAACATGACAGATGATGCTGTACAACCTGTACCGTTTCCTGTTTCAACATAATAATTACCACTTGTGTTTACAGTTATACTCTGTGTTGTCTGGCCGCCGGGATACCAATGATATGAAGACGCTGCCGAACATGTCAACACAACACTGTCTCCCTGACAGAAGTTTAGAGGACCTGACGCAGTAACTGTTGGTGTTGAAGGAACAGCATTTACTGTTACAGATACAGGCGTTGACGTCGCGGTACAGC
>CAZJYL010000023.1:0-11166 GCA_964550265.1 uncultured Bacteroidaceae bacterium | reverse complement strand
GTTGAAGGAACAGCATTTACTGTTACAGATACAGGCGTTGACGTCGCGGTACAGCCTGTGCCATTGCCGGTCTCAACATAATAATTACCATTTGTACTTACTGTAATGCTCTGAGTTGTTTCACCACCGGGATACCAATGATATGAAGACGCAGCTGAACATGTCAGCATAACACTTCCTCCCTGACAGAAACTCAGAGGACCTGAGGCGGTAATTGTAGGGGTTGAAGGCGGTGTATTAACAGAGACGATAACCGAAGAAGATACAGAAGGACAATTGTTCCCATTATCTGTCTGAACATAATATGTACCTCCTGAATGTACAGTTATGCTTTGAGAAGTTTCTAATCCGGGCGTCCATTTATATGAAGATGCAGGTGAGGAGGTCAGTACAACACTATCTCCCGCGCATAAATTAACGGCGCCTGACGCTGTTATAACCGGAACAGGCGTATTAGAAAGAACATTTACGGTAACGGGAGAAGAAATTGAATTACAGCCTGTACCATTTCCAACTTCAACATAATAGGTACCAGAGTTTTTTACAGTGATAGTTTGCGAATTTGACGATCCCGGGCTCCATGAATAGGAAGAGGCAGGGCTGGATGTTAACACAACACTATCTCCATTACAAAATGTAAGAGGACCCGAAGGAGTTATTACAGGAACAGCAGGTGTAGTGCCAAATACAGCATTTGTTGACAATGACGTATTAGAACATCCATTAGAATATGTAACACTCACAAAATATGTACCTGACGCAGTAACTTCAAGAGTTTGAGTTGTTTCGCCACCAGGCAGCCATAAATAAGAAGCACCCGGAGATGAGGTTAATATTAGGGTGTCAGCGTTACATAATGTTGTAGGTCCATTTGCCGTAACAAGCGGAACCGGATTAGGCAGTACATTAACAAAAACAGTATCGGTATAAGCTTTACATCCATTTGCTGCAGTAACCAAACTAAAATAATTGCCGCTATTATGAGCATAAATTTGTTGTGTTGTTTGCCCATTATTCCACAAATAAGAAGCTGAAGCAGGCATTACCAACAATCTTACCGAATCCCCATGACAGAAATTAGTTGGACCGGCAGCTACCAACGTAGCAGATGGTCTTGCACCAACAACTATATAGCCGGTTTTTAACTCTGTACTGGTACCATTTGGAGCTGTAATTTGTAATTGTACCTGATAGGTTCCGGCAGTATTATATACAACCTGAGGATTTTGTAATGAAGACCCCATTGGAGTACCTCCATCAAACGACCAGTCCCATGAGGTAGCGCCACCCAGGCTTAAATCGGTAAAAAACACTGTGTCTCCCTCACATACAAATTGTGTATCAGCTTTAAAATCTGCATAAGGCGCACATGCAGTTAAAAATGTAATACCTGTGGAGATATTACTATTTCCTCCTGCATAAATTCCTGCATCAGCAGGAGTAGCACAAGCAACTTGAATTATTTTAGAAGCAGAAAAACCATCATCAATACCACCTTGGAAAATTGAAGGATAAACAGGTACTGAGCAATCAACCTGTGCCAGCCCTAACGAGGATTCTGAATTCTCATTGCCGCCGGTAAATATATTAGGATAAACTATGGCTGAACAAGACACCTGGGCAACTTCAACATGGTTTTGAGAGGTTTCATTACCCCCATTAAAAATATTAGGATAAACTATGTTGCTGCAGGAAACCTGAGATAATAACACTGAAGTAATCGCATTTTCATCACCGCCTGAAAATATAGGCTGATAAATTGGTGAAGAACACGAAACTTGGTTAAGCAACAAGCAAACATTCCCGTTTCCATTACCTCCGCTATATTGCGCATAAGCAACAAAAGAGAATAATGAAAATAAGAATATCAGTATTGGTGAACGAATTCTTTTCATGACAATAAAGTAATTGTAAATGATTAACGAACTCCACGACCACCAACATCACTTTGTCTTTGGTCACCGGCATTACCAAAGCCGAAATCAGCTCCGCCTCCGCAGGTAACACCACTGTTTTTGCTTCTGTCCGATGTTCTTAAAGTAGTATTAGCACTCATAAAAGAACCTCCGCGAAGCTCCATGTGCCATTTAATATAGTTACTACAACAACCACATCCAAGCTGGCTATATGAGTAATTACTATATAATTGCCAATTACTTGTATTATGACCTCCGGCAGGTGTAAGCTCACCGTCTCCCAAATTGGCGTAAGTCAAAGTATAACCATAACCCAAAATATTTGCCCCTCCAACAACCATTTCCCAAACATTACCTCCAAGATTCATAACACCATAATAAGACGAAGCACTAGATAATCTATCTGTTGACACAGTTGCACTAAATCCAACACGTAATGGTCCATTTGTTGATAATGAACCATATGCAGACAATCCGTTTCCAGCGGTTGTTGATGTTTCTGATGCGGTACCCGCATTATTTAGTGCAGTGCTTTGTGCCTGAGTTATATCCGTAGAACCCCAAACATATTCATTCCCTAATCTTGCCAACGGACCTCTGCTTGTTTTTTCAAACTCAAAATTTGTCATCGGACGAAGCGCAGCCCAATCTAAATATGCAAGTAAATCTCCATAACTCATATAATTATTGGCTATTGATTGACCATCGTTTGCACTATTAAAAGGATCTCCGGGAGCAGGCTGAAAATCGCAAGCAAATACACCTGGACGACTATCATTTATACCTTCTTTAATTAATTTAATACTATTGCGATTTAAACAACCCGAAATCATGGCGCAAACACCACCAAGGCCAGGATTGGTAGCCAATTGGGTTGCATTCAGAATTGTTCTATTTAATTGCTGGTTGAATGTGAGGGTGTTTAAAAAATCCACATATTGTTGTTGTGTTACTTCATATTTCATGGAGTAAAATGCCGAATAACCTTTTGGAAAAGAGGCAGGAATCACTGTATGAATACCTCCTCCTACTGTTGCCGGTGCCAAAGTCGTTGTAGTATTGGTAATAGAAATACTGCTAAAAGTATTTGAACTTATACCATCTCCAAGTTCAAAATCTCCTTGTGGAACGTAAACCATTTCAATACCAAATATTTTAAAATTCATTTCCGGATCAAATGGAGAAATAGGTACATCGAGTTTTAATCTGATAGAAACAGATGTTGAATTGATATTTCCAATACCATCACTAACACGCCGAACAAAAATTCCCATACTGTCACCAACAAAAACAACCTCAAGAGGTGAGCCCACACTAAAATCTCCGGGCACATTAGTCATTTTCGCATGATGCCATTCTTGGTACGATTCGCAATTTGGTGAACCGGTTGGCACTTTTTGATACTTAACAAAAATCCAAACGGCATCATAGTTAGACGGACCACTTGATACACGCCAGCTGTTATCCCAGGCAATGTCAAAAGTAATAATAGGGTTGGCAGAACCAGGATTTGTGTTTGTAACATTGGTTATTCTAACATTATTAGCAAACACATTTGACGTCGTAAGGAACAATGTTAACAGCGCAATACTGAAAACAATGCTTAACTTAAAAAGATAAAAGTTTTTCATATTCAAAATTTATTTGTTTAATAGCAAATATAAAACTTGACAAAGGCAATTTGCAATAAAAAGTTTCGCATTATTTGGTATCATTTGGTTAACAAAACAAGAAGCAAAACCTTATTGAAAATTGCAACATAAATATTATAAGCATGTTACATAAAAAAGATGGAAAATTGCTTGGTTATAAATTTTATGTTATTTCGAAAATATTTTTCTATAAAAATGATACTTAAACTTATCAACAACTTAGGATATTTTCTTTTTAAATTCATTATATTTTCTTACTTTTGTATATGAATATTTACGGTACTAAGACATTAATATCCAGCACGTTGATAACGCAAGTATCGATTTAACAAATACTAAAATGATAGAAAAAGAGACTCAAGAAAATAGCAATGTTTATTCAGCAGACAGCATACAGGTCTTAGAGGGGCTTGAAGCGGTAAGAAAAAGACCGGCAATGTATATTGGTGACATTGGCCAAAGAGGATTACATCATCTTGTTTATGAGGTTGTTGACAATTCAATAGATGAAGCATTAGCCGGATTTTGTAATGACATATCAGTAATTATCAGAAAAGATAATTCTATTCTGGTTTCCGATAATGGCCGAGGCATACCGGTTGACTTACACGAGAAAGAACAACGTTCTGCTCTTGAGGTAGTTATGACTGTTCTTCATGCAGGAGGTAAATTTGATAAGGGTTCGTATAAGGTATCGGGTGGATTACATGGAGTTGGAGTTTCTTGTGTAAATGCTTTATCAAAAAGCCTTATTGCAACAATCCACCGTGATGGCAAAATATTTCAGCAAAAATATGCTTATGGCAAACCATTATCTGACGTAACTGTAATAGGTAATACAGATAAAACAGGCACCATAATAGAATTTTCACCTGACGATACTATTTTCTCAACCATTGAATATCATTATGATATCCTTGCCAGCAGACTAAAAGAATTATCATTTCTTAACAAAGGCATAAGCCTTACACTAACTGATGAACGTGAAGAAGAGGATGGCAAGCCAATATCTAATCTTTATTACTCTGCAAATGGTCTTCGTGATTTTATAAATTATCTTGACGGAACACGTGAAAAATTAATTGATGAGCCAATATATTTCGAAGGTGATCGTAATGGAGTCCCCATTGAAATCGCCATGCAATACAATACCTCTTTTTCGGAAAATGTTCACACTTTCGTGAATAATATAAATACAATTGAAGGAGGAACCCACCTTGCAGGCTTTCGTCGAGGATTAACCAGGACGTTAAAAACTTATGCCGAAAAATCGGGAATGCTGGCAAAATTAAAATTTGACATAAATGGGGATGATTTCCGCGAAGGCTTAACAGCAATTATTTCGGTCAAAGTTGCCGAACCTCAATTTGAAGGGCAGACAAAAACCAAATTAGGCAACAATGAAGTAATGGGCGTTGTTGACACGGTTATTTCAGAATATCTGAATTATTATCTTGAAGAGCACCCAAAAGAAGCAAAATCTATTGTAAATAAAGTTATTCTTGCCGCAACAGCTCGTCATGCCGCACGAAAAGCGAGAGAAATGGTTCAGCGCAAAAACGTGTTGTCCGGAACAGGATTACCCGGAAAGCTTGCCGATTGTTCAGAAAAAGATCCTGCTTTATGCGAAATTTTTCTTGTTGAGGGAGATTCTGCAGGTGGTACTGCCAAGCAAGGTCGTAACCGCCAATTTCAGGCAATTCTGCCTTTAAGAGGAAAAATTCTCAATGTGGAAAAAGCAATGGCTCATAAAATATTTGATTCCGACGAAATTAAAAATATTTTCACGGCTTTTGGCGTAACCATTGGTACCGAAGAAGACTCAAAAGAACTTAATCTTTCAAAACTACGCTACCATAAAATAATTATCATGACCGATGCCGACGTGGATGGCAGTCATATTGCAACTCTTATTCTTACGTTTTTCTTCCGCTACATGAAGCAACTGATAGAGTTAGGCTACGTTTATATAGCTACACCACCTTTATATCTGGTTAAAAAAGGCAATAAGGAACAATATGCGTGGAGTGATAACCAACGAGACAGCATAACTGAAACATTTAAAGTCGAAGGGGGCTCGGAAAAGAGCATTCATGTGCAACGATACAAAGGTCTTGGAGAAATGAATGCCGAACAATTATGGAATACTACAATGAGTCCTGAAACCCGTACTTTAAGACAAGTTACCATTGAAAATGGAGCTGAAGCAGATCGCATTTTTTCAATGTTAATGGGAGATGAGGTTCCGCCCCGACGAGAATTTATAGAGAAAAATGCCAAATATGCCAGAATAGATGCATAATACTAAAAAGCCACTTAAATAAGTGGCTTTTTAAATGATATTTTAAATAATCTTAATCATTGTCTTCTATTTCCTCTCCCTTAAAGAAATTAAGAGTTTCAGTAAGTTTTCCCTGCTCGTCGTAAAATTTCCATTCGCCTATTCTAACATAGTCTCCTGCAGCCATATTCAACTGTCTAAGTCCTTCATTTTTCATGTTCCCGTTTTTATAATATGTTTTTGCCATATAAATTCTCTCATTTTTATCAACTAATTCCAATGTGCTCTGCGGTGAACCACTCATGAAATAAAAATTATATTTCAAATAATAACTCATACTGTTATCATACTCCTCAATAAATTCCAGATTCCCATTTGGATAATAATCTATCCATTTTATAGGATTCTTCTTTCTATATTCAACTTTTGAGCGCATTGTGCCATCTTTATAATAAACAACCAATTCGGCGCTTCCCGCATTAATAATTGAAAACTTACGTTCTAATTGTTCATTGTCAAAATAATTTTCGTATCCATTAGTAATACGACCACCCTGATAATATGCCTTGTGTTTTAAATTGCCATTTTCCCAATAATCCTTAATGATTCCATTACACGGTCTTTTGTTGCAAATTCTAACCGAGTCGCCCATGGTAAAAGCATTGTACTTTTCGTAAAGCAATATTGGTTCTTCCACATTATCAGAAATATTCTCTATGTTGTCAAACCAATCATCCCCACCCTGAGAGAATACAAATAATGGAAACAAAAACAAAAAAATAGCAGATAAACGCATAGTTAAAGCTGATTAATGAATTCTGACATTTCTTCTTGCATCCGCTTTGCTTCTTTATGAGCGGCTACAGCAAAGTCCTCTCCCGTAGATGCAAATATAATAGATCTTGAGGCATTAATCAATAGTCCCCCCGAATTATTCCATCCGTTTTTCAACACTTCGTTCAAATCTCCGCCCTGTGCTCCTACACCCGGGATTAATAAAAAATTATCAGGTACTATTGCTCTCACTTTTCTAAGCATCTCTGCTCTTGTAGCTCCAACAACATACATCAAATTTTCATCATTGCCCCACTGCTTCGACTGCATCAAAACTCTTTCAAAATACTGCATGTTGTCTTCAGTTTTTATGAGTTGAAAATCTTCAGCACCGGGATTCGATGTTAAAGCTAAAAGTATTGCCCATTTCCCTTCAAACGCAAGAAAAGGTGCTATTGAATCCTTTCCCATATAGGGAGCCACAGTAACTGCATCAAAATCGGGCGTTGTTTTTCCATCACCAAAAAATGCAGTTGCATATAATCTGGATGTGTTGCCAATATCAGCCCGTTTTGCATCAGCAATAATAAAAATCGGCTTGTTAAGCGACCTGATATATGCCACAGTTTTATTTAATGCAATAAGCCCATGAACACCCATAGCTTCGTAAAATGCCAAATTAGTCTTGAATGCAACTGCAAATTCTATTGTAGCATCTATTATAGCCTTATTAAATTCAAATATGGCATCTTCTTTATCATAATCATTTTTTATGTGCAACGGCAATTTTTCAAATTCAGAATCCAATCCAACACATAGAACCGATTTTTTATTAAAAATAAGCTCTGTTAATTCTTGTTTTTTCATACTAAACGAATTAAATATTTATACCTTCTTTTAATCTTTCAGCATTTTCAGCTATTTGGAGGGCATCGATAAACTGCTGGATATCACCATCCATAACTGATGACAAATTAAATACAGTAAGTCCTATTCTATGGTCTGTAACACGGCTTTGAGGGTAATTATATGTACGTATTTTAGCAGAGCGGTCACCCGATGAAACCAAAGTTTTGCGCTGACTTGCTATTTTATCAAGATATTTCTGGTATTCTATTTCAAATATTCTGCTTCTCAATACTTTTAAAGCCTTATCGTAATTTTTTAACTGGCTGCGTTCATCTTGGCATTGAACAACAATACCGGTAGGAATATGCGTTAATCTGATTGCTGAATATGTTGTATTAACAGATTGCCCGCCGGCTCCCGACGAACAAAAAGTGTCTTTTCTTATATCCGATTCTTTAATTTCAACATCTACATCATCAGCCTCAGGCAAAACTGCAACAGTTGCCGCTGAAGTATGAATCCGACCCTGTGCTTCGGTTTCAGGAACACGCTGTACTCTGTGAACACCGGACTCAAACTTAAGGGTTCCGTATGCATTGTCAGCTTTAACATTCAGGATAATTTCCTTGTATCCACCCATGGTTCCTTCAGTGAAATCGACAATCTCATACTTCCACTTGCGGTTTTCGAGATATCTGGTGTACATTCTGAACAAATCACCGGCAAAAAGGCTTGCCTCATCACCACCGGTTCCTCCACGAATTTCAATAATACAATTCTTTTTGTCCTGAGGATCAGAAGGCAAAAGCAAAATCTTTATTTCTTCTTCCATGCTTTCCTTTTTCTCCTGCAACTCTTCTATCTCTAATTTTGCCATTTCTCTGAATTCTTCATCTTTTTCGGTTTGCAAAATACTTTTTGCATTTTCAATGTTAGACAAGATATTAGAGTAACTTACATAAGCTTCTGACACCGGTTGCAATTCCTTATATTCTTTGTTTAATGCCACATATCTTTTCATGTCGGCAACAACATCAGGGTCTAAAAGTAATTGACCTATCTCTTCCCACTTTTTATATACCTCTTTTAATTTTGCTAGAATGTCCATTTTTTATAACATTTTCGAAAATGTTCCATAAGGGGTTTGTAACTCAACTTCTCTTTGCGTTGATGGTACACAATATCCAATAACTTTAGCATCAACTCCAAACCCTTCGGATATCTTAATTATTTCTTTTGCCGATTTTTCATCAGTAAATATTTCAAGCCTATGACCCATATTGAATGTACGATACATTTCTTCGGCTTCCGTTCCATTTTTCATTATCAACTCAAAAACCGGCGGGATTTCAAAGAAATCATTCTTGACTATTTTAAGTTTATCTATAAACTTTATACTCTTAAATTGTCCCCCTCCTGTGCAATGAACCAGCCCGTGAACTGAATTGCGCATACTCTCAAATACCTTTTTAATCAAAGGCAAATATGTCCTTGTAGGAGAAAGAACAAGCTTCCCCATGTCTATTCCTTCAACTGGCGATTTTTGTGTTAGTTTGTGTTTGCCTAAATAAGCAAATGCTTCAATTGCATGATCGTAAGTTTCGGGAAAATCATGGGCAACCGAAAAATCAAAAATATCGTGCCTTGCAGATGTAAGCCCGTTGCTTCCTATACCGCTGTTGTAATTATCTTCCCATTCACATTGGCCAAATGATGATAAACCAACAATTACATCACCGGCAGAAATTTTTTCATTGCTGATAAATTCTTCCCTGCTTACAAAACCTAAAGCTGTGGCATCAACAATAATCGTGCGTACCAAATCACCCACATCAGCAGTTTCGCCACCTGAGAGCACAATGCCAATATCATATTTTCTCATTTTTTCTTTAAATCTGACATTGCCTTCAATTATGGCTTCAATAACGTCTCCCGGAATAAGTTGCTTATTTCTTCCAATAGTGGAAGAAATATAAAATTGTTTGTCAATACCAACACACAACATGTCATCGGTATTCATAACTAAAGCATCAGTTGCCAGATTATGCCAGACACTGAAATCGCCTGTTTGTTTCCAGTAAGCATAAGCAAGTGCACTTTTTGTTCCTGCGCCATCGGCATGCAATACTATGAATCTGTTTTTATCGAAAGGATCGATATCGACTCGACAAAATGCAAACTTAAATTCACCTTCCCCAATTTTCTTAACAGCTTTATGCACCTCCTCTTTACCGGAAGATACACCTCTGTTTAAATATTTGTCTTCGCTCATTTTTTTAAAAAATTAAGATGCATTCCCTGCAGAAAGGAAATGCATCTTTTTGATTAATAAAACACCTAATAATGTCTGTTGCAGACACTTATAAAAAACAAGTTCGTCGCTTCGAAAATTACCGGACTCACCTTAATCTTCATTTGAATTTTCTCCATCATCCGTACTATCATTAATAATTTGAATCTGTGGATTTACGGGCGTATTAGTGTCTGCTTTTGGAACATAATCCGTTCTTATTATTTGGAAAGTGGTACGACGATTCAACTGGTGAGCTGCTTCTCTCTCCCCTTCAGTCTTCAGACCATTAATAAACTCATCTGTCATAACCTGACCTTTGGTGAAAGTATAATCCTTTCCTTTATAATTTACAGTCTTATCCTTTTCAAGCAACCTGGGAACTCTTTCGCCATATCCTTTTGGGCTGATTCTGTCAGGTTCAATTCCCTGAGAAATAATATAATCTACACAGCTTTTTGCGCGGTTATACGAAAGAGTATCATTATAAGTATCAGAACCACGGGTATCAGTATGTGAACCTAATTCAATCACAAATGTAGGATTCTCTTTCATTATTTCAACCAAGCCAAAAAGACTATCTTCATATTGAGGTTTAAGATCCCATTTGTTAAAGTCATATAATATATCAGGTAATACGATAGGCTTTTTAGGAATAGGGTCAAGATAAAAATCACGAACAAGATCTTTACTGGTTTCAAGACCAACAGTAGATTCTTTACCTCTCTCAGAATAATAATCTTTTAATGCTACCACCATATTATATGTGGTATTTTCAACTATTTGAATATTGTCAAAATGATAAGATCCGGTTTGGTCAGTTGAATCAACATATACAGTACCATTGGAACCTTCAATACGAACCTCGGCTCCTTTTAATATTTGTTTTGTACTGTCATCTCTCACTATTCCGGATAAAGTAAATAATATAGGCGGAAGTTTAAAACTCCACAGGTCATCACTACCCCTACCACCTTTACGGTTTGTAGTAAACCAACCCATTTCTTTAGCATTGGCTTCTCTTAGCATTTTGGCATCATCGTTAAAAATAATTCCAAAATCGTCGGAAGATGAGTTTATCGGAGACTTCATGTTTACAGGCGTTGTCCATTTGCCATCAACCAATTCACTTTTAAAAATATCTAATCCTCCCATACCAAGATGTCCGTTCGATGCAAAATAAAGAAATGTTTTGCCATTCACTTCTCGAATGGTTGGATACATTTCGTCTCCGTCCGTATTAATAACATCGCCAAGATTAACGGCTTTTTCAAATGGTTTATTTTTCTTTGAACGTGTAATCATCCAAATATCTCGTCCACCCTGTCCTCCCGGCATGTTACTGGCAAAGTACATTGTGAGTTCAGCTTCGGTAAGTGTTGGATGTCCAAACGTGCAATATTA
>CAZJYL010000022.1:5557-15797 GCA_964550265.1 uncultured Bacteroidaceae bacterium | reverse complement strand
ATGCGGCAAAGCAAGCAGGTAGATAGCATACTCACAGGTGTAAGCACAATTGCAAACCGCTACAATCCATCACACAGACCAAAGTTTGCAATAGAGCTTCCACCTCTGCCGGCTGAGAAAAATTGCATTAAAAAATTCCTTCCCCTCTGAAAATTTTAAAAACACAAACACACAACCCAGCGCCTGACAAAATAATATGACAATAACAGCAGAAATGAAACGATATAGCTACTTGACAGACAAGAACCGCCAGTTGCTAACAGCGTGTAGCTTCAATTGCCGAGTTGGTGCGAGTTTTAGCGTTTCTGCATTTAATAAACTTATGTGTAACCTGCTAAGATAACACTTTAAATTAGCAACTTTAATCAATATGCAAGCCGATGAATACCACCGGTAAGTGTTTTGCTTTTCAGCAAAAAATCCGTAAATATTTTTTCGTTTTCTTTATTTACGGCGGGCTAAGAATTTTTATATTTAATTGAAATGGTTTTGTTTTGAAAAGGAATAATTTGCTGTGGTTAATTGTTATTAAGCCTTGCAAAAAATACATTAAATATAATTTACCAACATATTGATACTCAACAATATGTGTTTTCTTTACAAAAAATGAAATACAATTGAAAGTACAAAAAATAAAGTAAAGATATTTTATAAAAGGGATTATTTTTTTGCTTATTAAACGGGATTTTGCAAATAATAGCCTATTATACTTTATATAACAAATATATACTACTTGCAAAAAAACATCAGTTTTATGTGTAATAAAAAGTAAATGAAATAAAAAGCTAATACATGACAAATTTTTTTTACATCTTTGAAAAGTTAAAATTTAGTTGCTAGATATGAAAAAGTTCACTTTAGTATTCGGCTTGATAATTTGTGTTATATCCTTATTTGCACAAAACCAGTCAATTAATATTATCCCTAAGCCTAATCATGTAAAAATGGGCAAAGGCATGTTTAAATTTGATGAATCTGCAAGATTTTTTATTGATAAAAAAAGTCAGGGAGTTTTGAACACGGTTAGAATGTTTTCGAATTATATGGAAAATTCTACTCAGGTTAAACTACCCATTGATTTCGTAAAAACAGAAAATATTCGGTATATTTCTGTTTATCTGCAGGATTCAGCTAAATGGTGCGGAGATGAAGGATATCATTTAAATATAAGTTCAGATGAAATTAAGATAATTGCACTGAAAGAGGCCGGAGTTTTTTATGCTTTTCAGTCATTGAGGCAGCTTATGCCTGCCGGATTTGGGCAAAACAAAAAGATTGATATAAAATCCATCGAAATTCCATGTGCAAGTATTTCCGATAAACCAAGATTTTTGTGGAGAGGAATGAATTTCGATTGTTGCCGCCACTTTATGCAGGTGGATTTTGTTAAACGATATATCGATTTGCTGGCTTTTCATAAAATGAATGTTCTTCACTGGCATTTAACAGAAGATCAGGGCTGGAGAATTGAAATTAAAAAGTATCCTGAGCTTACCAGAGTGGGAGCCTGGCGTAAGGAAGATGACGGAAGTATTTATGGTGGCTTTTATACACAGGAACAAATTCGTGATGTGGTTGCGTATGCTGCCGAAAGATATATTACCGTTGTTCCTGAGATAGAAATGCCGGGACACTCCGTTGCAGCTTTGGCATCGTATCCTCATTTGTCATGTACGGGAGGACCTTTTGAGGTCGAAAAAAGATGGGGTGTTTTTAATGATATTTATTGTGCCGGAAACGATTCCGTATTTATTTTTTTACAGGATGTGCTTACTGAAGTAATGGATTTATTTCCGTCTAAATATATTCATATAGGTGGAGACGAAGCGCCAAAAGCCAGATGGGAAGCCTGCCCAAAGTGTCAGGCCAGGATGAAAGCCGAAAATATTAAATCGGAAGAAGATTTACAAGGCTATTTTAATCGCAGGATTGAAAAATTCTTAAATGATCATGGCCGTCAATTAATAGGCTGGGACGAAATAATTGAGGGTGGTTTGGCCCCATCTGCAACTGTACAGTCATGGCGTGGTATGGAGGGCGGTATGGATGCCGCAATGAATGGTCATAATGCAATAATGTCGCCTACAAGCCATTGTTATTTTGATTATAGTACTTCTAATATTAATTTGGAGCATGTTTATACATTTGAGCCCATACCTTGTGATTTACCGGCGGACAAGCATCATCATATTTTGGGCGCAGAATGTTGTATGTGGACCGAAATAGCGCCACAGGAATTAATAGATAGTCGTGTGTTCCCAAGAATATGCGCTTTGTGCGAGGTTATGTGGTCAGACACTGCAGGAAGAAATTATAAGGAATTTCATAACCGAATGCAATATCATTATAAACGCCTCGATGAAATGGGTGTTCAATATGGCTATGAACGCGATCCTATTAAACTTACAACCAGTTATGATAAAAAACTTGATGCCTTTGTTGCTGAAGTGGAGCACGGACAACCGGGCTTAACTATGTATTATACTACTGATGGCAGCGACCCGGATGAAAATTCCTTGAAATACACAGAACCTGTTATATTAAAGAATAGTGCAGAATTTAAAGTAGCTGCAATTAGGGCAGGTTCGGGAAAAACGGCTGTAGAATCGCGTAAGGTAGTTAGACACAAAGCATTGGGGAAAGAATATTCTGTTACGTATCCATATTCAAGAAAATATGTAGCCGGTGGCGATACCAATATGACAGATGGATTGAGAGGAACTTTTACCTATAACGACAAGCTTTGGCAAGGTTATGAAGCTTTGGATTTTGAAGCTGTTGTTAATTTGGGTACAAAAATGAAAATAAGCAAAGTTGGTGTCGGCACATTGCAAAGTACATTAGCATGGATTTATCATCCTTTAAAGCTTGAAGTATTCGTTTCGGCTGATGCTTCTAATTGGAAAAAAGTAGGGGAGATAGAAAACACCATACCGCAAACCGATGCAGCAACCTCTGTTCAGGATTTAACAGTTTGCTTTAAAGCTCAAAAAGCCAAATACGTAAAAGTTTATTGCAGTGCAATGCACAAAAACCCTGATTGGCACCCAGGCGCTGGCGGAAAAACATGGTTGTTTATAGATGAAATTATTGTAGATTAAAACTATTTTATGAGAAAGACTTGTTTGGCGATTTTATTTTTGTGCTTCTCATGCTCTTTGTTTTCGCAGGTATTAATGCAAAGCAAGGAGGCTTATGAGAATATGATTAAAGTTTATAATGAGCGCAAAGATAATTTTGGATTGCAAATACCGGATTTATTTTTAACTGTCGATAATATTAAATCGCCTGAGTTGGCTGAAGCTATGCAGTTTTTAATTGCTTATGCACCATTGAGCGATTTAGTGAATAAGCAGCCGGAATATTTTAAATCTATGGCCGAATTGTCATTAAGGACTAAGACTGAGTTTTCATGGGGGCAATCTGTTCCGTCTGATGTCTTCATGCATTTTGTTTTGCCTTACAGAGTGAACAACGAAGATCCTGATTTGGCAAGAGAGGTGTTTTTGCCTGAACTTAAAGAACGTGTGCGTGGGCTAAATATGTATGATGCTGCTTTGGAAGTTAACCATTGGTGCCATGAAAAAGTGGCATATCGCCCAACTGATGAAAGAACTTCTGCTCCATTGGCTACTATTAAAACGGCTTACGGTCGTTGCGGAGAAGAGAGCACTTTTACAGTTGCCGCCATGAGAAGTATTGGCATTCCTGCAAGGCAGGTTTATACTCCCAGATGGGCTCATACCGACGATAATCATGCGTGGGTAGAAGTTTGGATTGATGGCAAATGGTATTTCCTTGGCGCCTGTGAACCTGACCCCGAGCTAAACATGGGCTGGTTTTCCGAACCTGTTACCAGAGCCATTATGGTGCATACCAATACTTTTGGCAAATATTATGGCTCCGAAAACACTTTGGTTCAAAAACCATTGTATTCAAAATTGAATTTACTTTCAAATTATGCTCCTTCTAAAAAAGCCGTTGTCCGAGTGGTTGACAGGGCAGGGAATCCCTTGGAAAATATGTCGGTAGATTATCAGGTTTACAATTATTCCGAATTTTTTCCTTTTGCGTTGATGAAAACCGACAAAAATGGTCGTTGTAGTATTGAAACAGCTTATGGAGATTTAATGATTTGGGTAACTGATGGCAAAGAATTTACATGGAAACTCTTTCCTGCCGAAATGGAGTCGGAACTGGAAATAGTGTTTGAACCATACAGCTTTGATGAAAGCAATAGCAGATTTGAGTTTCAGATATTACCACCGCCATTGGGAAAAATCGTTGTTCCTGAAACTTCTAAAAAAGAGGAAAACGACAGGAGACTAAAAGAAGAGGATTCCTTAAGAGCATCTTATGAAGCCACATTTCCCGATACGGCATACCTGCGCGAAAAATACAAAAACAATCATTATCGTGAGGCGATAGTAAATTTTATTTTAAAAAGCCGTGGAAATTATAAAGAGATAGAGTCGTTCATCAGTAATGCCGGAGACATAAAATCGGCTGTTGATTTACTGTTTTATATAAGCGAAAAAGATTTGCACGACACTCCCGAAAGTGTTTTAATGCATCATCTGAAATTTTCCAAAAAATTTAAGTGCAATAAATGCACCGATGAAATATTTGCCAGATATGTTTTGTGTCCCAGAATTGGTCGCGAAATGCTGAGTCCATGGAGAGGTGCAATACAAAGCGGATTTAGTAAAAAAGATATAAAATCGTTCAGAAAAGACCCTGCAAAAATTGTTTCATGGATTAATGATAATATCAGAATAGATGACGAAAATAATTATTACGGGGTAACAATTTTCCCCGAAAACGTTTTAAAATTGCGTGCTGCCGATAAATATTCAAGAAATGTGTTTTTTGTAGCCTGTTGCAGAAGTTTTGGTATTCCTGCACGCTTGGAAGCAGCTACGTATATTCCACAATATTATTGGCAGGGAAAATGGAAATCGGTTTTCAGAAAAGCTGATGCGCCGGAAGTTGAAAAAACAAATGTAAAATTGACAAGCCTGAATTTTGAGCCCAAATATTATATAAACTATACTGTTGCAAAACTAATAGACGGGCGCTTTGTTTCTCTGGATTATGAGTATGATGAAAGCATGAATATTTTTCCTATAACTACAAATATAGAACCGGGGATGTACAGAATAATGACAGGAAACAGATTTCCTGATGGAAGTGTTTTGACAAACTGGCATTATATTATCATACCTGTAACTAAAGATACAATTCTCATAGAGCTTAATTTGCAGGAGAACACTGTTGCTCCTGAGCCGCTATTTAGTTTTGCAAATGATTTTGAAATGAAATTTGCAAACAAAGATTCAGTAATTTCTTTTTCAAAAATCATTAAAGATTCATGTAATATAATTGCTTTAATTGATCCGTCAACTGAGCCCGGAAAACACTTTTTGCATGAATTATCCATTGATAATGCTGAATTTGACACATTGAACCGTAATATATATTTGGTTATTCCGGGTCAAATTCCTGCTTCTGCGTTTAATGCAAATGCCTGGCCCAATTTGCCTAAATCTGTAATCTGGCTGCATGATTACAAGGGCGATTTTTCAAATCAGCTGAAAAGTGCTTCGAAAAGCGATTTATCATTACCTGAAGTGTTGTTTGTTATTGACAATATGGTTTATTACAGATTTTCGGGATATCATATTAATACCGCTTCAATGTTGTTGAACATCTATAACAGAAAAATATTGAAATAGTGAAAAACATTAAACTTGAAGTAGTAGCAACATCATTGGATTCCATTAAATATGCCATTGAGGGCGGTGCCGACCGAATTGAATTGTGCAGTAATTTGTTTTGTGGCGGTACTACTCCTTCTGCCGGATTGATTTTGGATTCCGTAAGTGAAAGCTCTGTGCCGGTTAATGTTTTAATTCGCCCGCGCGCGGGAGATTTTTGCTATAGTAAAGCCGAAATGCAACAAATTTGCCGCGACATTGAATTTGCAAAGCAAAACGGAGTGGCCGGTATTGTTTGTGGATTTTTATTACCTGACGGAAATATTGACAAAGAAATTACCCAATTAATTGTTGAACTTTCGGCGCCATTAGAGGTTACTTTTCATCGGGCTTTCGATGTGTGCCGTGACCCGTTTCAGGGATTGGAAGATATTATTCAGACGGGGTGCAAGCGCTTATTAACCAGTGGTCAAAAAAATACTGCCATCGAAGGACTTGAATTAATAAGCAAACTGGTTAAACAAGCGGGTGACAGAATTATAATTATGCCCGGCAGCGGAATAAATTCGGATAATATTATTCAGCTAAAAGAAACTGGTGCAAAGGAATTTCACATGAGTGGCTCGGTAAACCGAGATTCAAAAAGCAATTATAACAACGAAAAAGTTTTATTAAGTGATAATCCTATTCGCGATAGTGTGATTCAAATGGTCTCGACAGAAAAAGTTGCTGCCGTTAAAAAATTATTAAACGATTAATTGAATTTATCGTTTTTATTATCGTGTTTTTATTTGCATTTTTTATACAGTCAACGTTTTAGTGACTTTCAGAAATGGAGCCCTCTTGGGTAATGTATAGGTTTATTTTTCCATCTGTACTTGTCAGAATGGCTTCGAAGGTGTGCTTGGCTGCCGATATGCTTAGCTTATATTTTGTATTGTCGTACAATAAATTTATATCAGTGCCCAAATCTTCAATTTTACCCGAAAAGCATTTGTTGCTTTCAAAATACTTCATTTGTCTGTAAAATACGGCCCAAAGCACGGATTTTAATTTTTCAGTTTCAGTAATTATAAAATCCTCTTTTTCGGTTCCAACTATATTATTTGAAAATTTAAGATAGCCATAGCGTTCAGGCATGTGCATGCTGATGGCGCCAACGGGTGACCACACCCAATTGTGCTCAGGAAGTGCTTTGCCTTCTGAATCCGTAAGCTTTACATATTTTCCGTTTTCCCATTTAACATCCCATTGTACTCTGGAAAAATTTATGCGCCATGGCTTATCAATATTTGGTTTTCCGCTATCCAATCCAAAAGACAGGTCTGTAAATGGAATTGCAAGTTCAACTGTCCATTTAGTGTCTTTGTCGGTTCCGTCATTTAATGTTCCGTATATTTTTATTGCTTGCTTTATGCCTTTAAAATCCCAGTTATGAAGTGCAAATGAAGAATGACGGTAAGGATGGGGCAGAAATAAATCAAACACTGTCCCTTTTGCATTTACTTCATACTCAAAATAATTCTTTGCATCGTTGTCAGGGTCAATAAAAACTTCAAAATCGTTGTCGTGATAAACCACCTCGTCGTGATTTTCGAGATATGCCCATATATTTTCTTCTTCCAGTTCGGCAAAAATATATAGGTAATCGTTATTCCACAGCATTTTCACTCTTGTGTTTTGTGTTGGCTTTGGCTTTAAATCTCCTTCTATATCAACAAACAAATCAGTCCATTCTGCTTTTTCCCACGATGACTCATCGGGCATTCCGTCAATAGTTAAAACTTCGTCAGCACGATAACAAACATAGGTTTTGGACTTCTGCATCAAAGGCTTAAGGTCGTCTTGTAAAGTTTTCATGGTGTTTGTTTCTTTTGTATTATTACAAGAAAATATAACTGAAATGCTTATTAATGTTAGCAGATGAAAAACAATTTTCATAATGTTATTTATTTTAAAAAATATGTTTGCCAATATTGCGAAAAAGCTTTAATAATTATTTTTTAAAACTTATTCGTCTTTCTTAACAAAACCGTCATCGCTGTGGTCGCGTAAATTATGACGAAGAGCCGAAATCATTTCGCGCAGGTTTTTAATGCCGCCAAAAGTAAACCAAATGGTAACAATAATTGAAACGGCAAGGAAAATATAGGTGTAAACTTTCCAGAATTCCATCCATGTATTGTTTTCAATTGGCTCAACCACGAAATTATATATTGTACCGATAATAAAAATCAATACCCAGAATAATGTCCAGCCTATTGTTACGGCATATATAATTTTGTCTCCGCGTGTAAATTCTTTTGTCCATGCCAATGCTTTCCATCCTTTAGCAGGTAATTCATTTTCGGATTTTTGTGAAGCATTTTCGGAATATTGCCCGCGATGCAGCAATTTGTCCATGTTGACTTTTGGCTTAGGAGTCAGCCATGACACTACAATATATACTACCGATGCAGCTATCATGGCCATAAACCAGCCCCACTGTCCGTTTATTGGATAATTTTCAATTACCGCTTTCAAAACTATATTGATGGTTGCCGTAAGAGCACCCGTAATCATGGCAGCCCATGCCGCTGCAGTTGTCCCACGCTTCCAGTATAATCCGCCTATTATTACCGCACCCGATCCTCCAACAAAAATGGCACCTGAAACATTCAAAAATAGAAATACCTTATCGGGTTGCTGGAACAGAATGCTGAGAATAAAAATAACAATGCCAACTCCAAGAATTGAAAGTTTTAAATATTTCAAATGCTGCTTAGGCTCAAAAGGCTTTTTGCGCAGGGGCATTATGCAGTCCTGAATAAAAATACTGCCCCAAGAGTGCATATATGTATTGTGGCAGGTTACGGCAGCAGCAAGCATAATAGCTACAAATGCGCCTTTAAGACCAATTGGCAGCAGATAGTTTAGAGCCATGGGTACACGCAATTGACTTTGTTCGGCTACTGTTCCCACATTTGTCAGAGTGTTGTTTATTGAAGCTGCAATGGAATTAAAGTCGGAATGGTTAAAAAGCGTGTAGGCAACAACCGGTACAAAAACCAAAAACAAACCCCATTGCGGAACCAAACGCCAATTTGTAAGCACATCGGCCATGCGTGCTTCGTGAGCACTTTTTGCAGCTATATTAAACGAAGAATTGCCCTGCCATGAAAGTTTGGTGTAAATCAATCCAAACATGCCTATAAAGAAATACCATGGATTAAAGTCCTGAACCTTTTCAGCATCGAAAGGATTTATTAGAGATTGTCCTGAGGGTGCCGCAGTAACCGCATCGGAAATATGTGCCCAGTCAACTTGCAGAAGCAGTAAAATAACAACAACAACAAAAACAATGTTTACAAAAACGCCTTGAATAAAATCAGTAAACATTACTGCTATATGACCTCCGGTGAAAATAAAATACAGAGGTATTAGTACCATGACTCCCGTTACTGCAATAAAAGTGAGTGAAATGCCGAAAAACTCTCCTATTTCAGGTATGCCGCAAAAATATATAAAGAACCTTGCACTAACCGAAGGGAAAATCACCATATTAAACACACCCGACAAAAATGCAAGAAAGCCTGCAAATACTCTGAAGGCTTTATTGTAGCGCATTTCGAAAAATTGCGCCATGGTTAATGCTTTTGTTCGTCTGAAACGATAAACTACCCATCCCGTAACACTTATGGCAACAAGAATTACGGCTGTAGGCATTTCCCACCAGCGTGAATTGAATCCTGCGCTATAATTCTGTTCGAGCGCGCCAATAATGGTAATGGCACCAAGTGCTGCCGTACCATGAAACATGGAAATTATATATCGCCCGCCTGTGCGCCCCGTGGCCAAAAAGTCAGTAACACTTCGTACAAGATTTTTGCTGAACAATACCATGGCAATCATCAACGCAAGGAAGATGATAACAATAGACCAATCTATAGTTGATAAATTCATTATTTATTATTGTTGTGTAAGTGAAATAAGTTCGTTTATGGTAGATACTGCCAGACCTACGCTTGTGTCGGCTGCACCATAATATACATATACTTCGCTATCCGGTTTTGCATAACCTTCTGCATCGAAATCTTTTACTATCATACCACTTGGGAAAACCACATTTGGTACTTGTCCCGTCAATTCAAACAATTCTCTGGGTTCAAGAATATTGCACCAGCTACGGGCAAGCACCTTTGATGGGTCGTTTAAATCAAGCAGCATCACTCCTGCCTGATAAATATTTGAACTTCCGAAATGACCGGCAACCCCGTGGTATATATGCAGCCACCCCTGACGGGTTTTTACGGGAGGTGGTCCCGAACCAATGAATTCGTCCCAGTAATGAAACCTGCCTTCTATTAATGGTGCCACAGGCTTCCATTTCATTAAATCGTCGGATTCCGAAAGCCAGATAACACTGCCCGAAGTTGTGCCATTGCTGTGGCGCGCCTTATTTGGCCTGTCCATCCGCATATATTTGCCGTTGATTTTTTCCGGAAACAAAACACCGTTGCGGATATCTTCATCGGACACAATTC
>CAZJYL010000022.1:0-5547 GCA_964550265.1 uncultured Bacteroidaceae bacterium | reverse complement strand
AAAAGTCATCTGTGGCTCCAAGTCCTAACTGACAACCATCGTCCATGTCCATGGCAAACATGATATAGTATTTGCCATCAATATTTGTTATGCGTGCATCATAAATATGGTAAATTTTTTCCTTAACGTTTTCGATGCCTTTAAAATGCACTATTTTGTTTTCAACATTAAAATGAATGCCGTCATCACTTTCGGCCATCATCATAAATGTTTCTCTCGATCTGCTTTGTACACGAAGCATCAGCAGATATTTACCATTGAAATAAATTGCACCCGGATTGAAAACCGAAGTTGCATCAATTAACTTAGGATAAACGTCGGGTATGCTTTCTCTTGTGAGAATTGGATTAAACGAATGTCTTTTCATATTATCCCATAATTACTTTAACATTACATTCTTTGTTTTGGCTAACCGGAATGATATTTCCATCTATCCTTTTGCCATCAACAAAAATTTCTTTAACGCCCGTTTCAACATTTTTTGGGTTTTCGATATTAAAGGAATAAAGCGTTCCTCGAAAAACCCTTTTTGCCGAAAAGCTATTCCACTCGGACGGAATAACAGGATCTACCAGAAGACCATTGTAAACAGGGCGGATTCCTATAACGTAGTCAAAACTAACCCTAAACATCCATGCTGCCGAACCTGTTTGCCATGAATGACTTGCACGACCCGGGCTTGAATGTTCGTTACTGGTTATGTATTGCGAAAAAACATAGGGCTCGGCAACAAAAATATCGCTGTCAATTCGATTGGGCAACATTTTTTTCAAATATTCATAAGCTTTATTTCCGCGTTTTAACATAGTTTCAGCTTGAATAACCCATGCAGTTGGGTGGCAAAATACGGCACCATTCTCTTTTTTGCCCCAAACACAACGTGTAACCAAGCCAATATTGGGGTTAATTTCTCTCCATGCCGGAGCGCATTTTTTGGGGCCTTCGGGCGAATCCAGATATTTCTTTACGCTGTCCATGGCCATTACAAGTCGGTTATGATTTTTAAATTCGGCTAATACCGGCCAGATTTGCGTATTTAGAAATATCTTTCCGTACTTATTGTCTTTTGAGCCAACTTTTTTGCCCTTGCCGCCAAAGGCTCTGATATACCACTCTCCATCCCAGCAATTTTCTTCGATAGATGCCATCATCTTTTTCCGGATAAATGAAACATCTTCTCTTTCTTTTGTCATGCCCAGATGCTGAAGTAAATCCATGAATAATTTCAGCATTGCCGCATAGAACATGCCACCCCAGACACTTTCTCCGCCTTCTTCACCGCCTATATAATCTAAAGTATCGTTCCAGTCGCCTCTGCCAAAAATTGGTAATCCATGCGAGCCAAGATTGTTTTTTGCATAGTTCACAACTGCAAACATGTGTTCTAAAACACTACCTTCTTTATCCTTTTCAATAAATGGTTGGACATTTTTTAAAATATCGAAATCGCCGGTTTCCTTTATATATTCTGTTACTGCAAGCAAATACCAGAGTGGATCGTCGCAATGCTGTGTGAATTCTCCGTCTCCGTCTCCATGAAAATGATGATACACTTTTCCGTCACTTCTCATTTGGCGCGACAGCAGTAAAATTCGTTCTTTTGCCTTTTCCGCATTGGAAATTGTTATCGCAATGGAGTCCTGAGAGGTGTCTCTAAATCCAAATCCACGCCCAATGCCCCAGTAGTAAAAACTTGCAACACGTCCTACATTAAAGGCTGTAATTGCCTGATAGGGCATCCAATATTTTAAAAATACATTAAGGTCTTTATCTGGTGTTTCAGCCCAGGTGTGGGCAAAATATTCTTCCCATGCAAGATTTAATTTTTCAAATTCGGCATTTGCAACCGAAACGCTGTGATATTTTTGTGTTCGTTCTTTTTTTAATTCGTCAAATTTCAGCTTTTCAATAACACCTAAAGTGAAAACAACGTCTATAGATTCTCCTGGTGGAATTGTAATGTCAACTTGCAAAGCATTAACCACATTACCGAAATCTGTGTCTTGCGATGACAAATTAGATTGTTCGAGAGCTACCGGATTATTTTCGTTTCTGTATAAGCCGATAAATCTCTCACGTACAGTTTCGTAACTTGCAGCAGGATGATTAACGGTAAAGAAAGTATATTGATCCCATTCCTTGTTTTCCTGTTGCTGAGTGCCTTTTGATTGTGTAACCCAATATGTTTTAGTGGAAAATATAGAATTAAGTTCTTTGTCAAAATACGACCGGTTGAAATGCTGGTCGTCGCACTGATTGATTAAATCAACCAAGGCATGACCTAATGCCAGTTCGCAATAACCAATCACAGATAAATTTCTGGTTTTGTCCGATGTGTTTTTTAATATAGCTTTCCATATTTCCTGATCATCGTCCTGTGGCACGAAAAACAAAACCGAGGATTCAATGTCATTTACCTTGGCTTCGGAGCGTGTATAACCGAAGCCGTGTGCAAGTTTGTAACATTCAAGGTGTTTACCTATAGGCTGCCATGTAAGGCTCCATATTTCGCCGCTGTCGTTGTCCCGTATGTATATATATTTCCCCGGACGATCGTGTGGCACTTCATTAATGCGATATCTTGTTACACGCCCATGTAATGGGCTTTTGAAATAACTCATTCCTCCGCCATTATTCGAAATACTCGTAAAATAGCGACCATTGTTCAGGTAATTAATCCATGGACTTGGAGTGTCCATTCTTGTGATGATATATTCTTTGCCGTCATCGGAAAAATGTCCGTAATTCATATTCAATTGGGGGATAAATCAACAATATTCTAATTTTAGAAACGATGCAAAATTACATTTTTTGTTTCATTTTGTTTGCAAGTAAACACAAATTACTCAAAAGGTCGGCTTTTGTTGCAAAATGCCATAAACTTATGTTTAAAAAGCAATTTTTGTACGAACTATTGAATAAGGATGAGTAATTATCGCATAGTAATTTGAGACCATGCA
The DNA here is from genome assembly GCA_964550265.1 of uncultured Bacteroidaceae bacterium. GTDB lineage: Bacteria > Bacteroidota > Bacteroidia > Bacteroidales > DTU049 > GWF2-43-63. The sequence continues at coordinate 2,587 of CAZJYL010000022.1, read as the reverse complement.
TTTGGCAGATAATCTACCACGTCGCCGGCTTTCATTGCTTCTTGTGTAAGTTCCGAGGCTGCAATATCTCCCGAAAGGCCATGCAGAAAAACTGCCAGCAATGCTGCATGCAGTTGCTCAATGCCTTGTGACAAAAGTCCCACAATCAACCCTGTTAAAACATCGCCACTGCCACCTGTTGCCATTCCCGGATTTCCACTGCAATTGAAAAATACATGTCCCTGAGGTGTAATAATTGAAGTATATGCACCTTTAAGAATAATAATGCAGCCATATTTTTTTGCAGATTTTATTGCCAGATCCAAGCGGTCAAAGTCGTTTTTTGTTTCTCCAAACAAGCGGCTGAATTCTTTTGGATGAGGTGTAAGTATTGTGTTTTTTGGCAAAAATGCAAGCCATGTTTTATTGCCCGACAAAATATTCAGGCCATCGGCATCTATAACCAACGGAACTTTTGTTTCCTGAATTAAAAATTTCAAAGCGGAGGCAGTTGCTTTATTTTGACTGCAACCGGAGCCAAATGCAATGGCGCTAAATTGATTGAGATCCGGAATTTCGCTAATACAATTTTCGTTTTTGTCAACCGAAACCATGGCTTCGGGAGCAGCAGTTTGAATAATATTCAACGAACTTGCAGGGCAATGTATTGTGGTTAATCCGCATCCTGAGCGCAAACAGGATTGTGTTGCAAGTACAGCTGCTCCTGTTTTGCCCTTGCTGCCGGCCATTATGAGTGCATGTCCATAAGTTCCTTTATGCGAGAATTTTTTTCTTTGCGGTAAAATATTTTTAAAATCGGAAAACTTTACAAAAAAATTATTTGTTGATAATTGCTCCAAATAATCATTATGAAGACCAATGGGTATAAAAAACCAGTCACCGCAAAACTGATTATTCTCAGGCATAAAGAGAGCCAGTTTGGGAGCGCCAATGGTTAAAGTTATGTCAGCTTTTACAATTTTGCTTTTATGATTAACAGAACTGTGGTCGGCAAACAAGCCCGAAGGTAAATCTATTGAAATAACCTTGTTTTTTGCAGCATTAATTGCTTCAATTACTTTTAATACAAGCCCATCTGGTTCTCTGCTTATTCCCGACCCAAGCAGGGAGTCAATGATTATGCTGTCTACGGCAAAGCTTGGCAGGTTGTCAATGCTGTTTATGGTTTGAACATTGATTTGATTTTTAAGTCTGCTTAAGTTCGTTTCACAGTCGGGACTTATACTATCTGAAAGCGTTACAAAAAACACATTGACAGGATATCCTTTTTCAATTAACATTCGTGCTATTGCAAGCCCATCACCGCCGTTATTGCCTGAGCCTGCAAAAACAACAAAATTTTGTTTGTTATCTTGAAATTTTGCATTAATCCAGTCGAAGCAAGATTTTGATGCCCTTTCCATTAAATCAATGGAAGAGACTGGCTCATGTTTAATGGTATATTGATCTGCCTCCCGAATTTGGACTATATTAGGTATTTTAATCATAATTTATTTTTTCTTAAAAGCCTTATAGCCAATTTACAAAAAACAGCTCATATATATGGAAATCAATATTTTTTGTTAATCTTATGTCCGATGGCTGCATAGAAAAGGACAAACAGATAACAGGGTAGCAGCAATAAGTAGGCAAGGTGCATATTCATTAAATCTGCAAGTTGCCCAAAAATAGGACTCATTAAAGCACCACCTATAATTCCCATAATGAGTAAAGCTGAAATAATCGGAGTCTTACTTCCTGTTTTTTCAATAGCCAGGGGCCAGATAGCCGGCCACATTACCGAGTTGGATATACCAAGCAAGGCAATGAAAATCAAAGATGTGATGCCATTGCTTATTAAAGCCAGTGAAGTGAAAAGCAAAGCGCTGATAGCAAACAATTTCAATGCATTCTGCTGACTGATAACTTTGGGGATTAAGGCAATACCTATAAAATAGCCAATTATCATTCCGGCCATTACATAAGAGGTAAAATAGCTTGGGTTAAGTAAATTGATGCTGTAGCCAAATAAATTGATTAATAGGGGATTAGGGTTAAGATATCTGCCATACAGAATTATGCTGTCTCCCACAACCACTTCGGCACCAACATAGAAAAATATTGCTAAAAAGCCCAGCCAGGCATAAGTTGGTATTCCTTTAAATGAAAATTTGGCATCGGGTTCTTCGTTGGCTATTTCGGGTAAACGGGCATATCTCACCATTAAGGCAAGCAGAAGAAGTACAGCTGCCATTAAAATATATGGACCAATTACTTTTTGAGCCATATCATCAAGATATAAGGCTTTTTGTGCTGCATCAAGTAAATTCAAGTCGGCCAGGATTTCCGAGTCCGATTTTGAAAGTAAAATGGAGCCAAGGATAATTCCGCTAAATGCACCTGCAAGTTTATTTGCAACACCCATGATGCTAATCCGCTTTGCTGCACTTTCCACCGGCCCAAGAAGCGCCACATATGGATTAACGGCTGTCTGCAACAAAGTAAGCCCTGTGCCCTGTATAAACAAAGCTATAAGAAACACCCAGTATTCTCTGGAATATGCTGCGGGTATAAAAAGCAGTGAGCCTGCCATCATTATAATTAAACC
>CAZJYL010000021.1:0-16301 GCA_964550265.1 uncultured Bacteroidaceae bacterium | reverse complement strand
CTGTTACATAGTCCCATGAAAGTATTTTGTTTATTTCAAAACTAAAATTGCCACTATTGTCGGGATTAATACTTCCCAGATATTCATTTGTCTGTCCATGGTTGCTGATATCTCCGCTACTGCCAAAAAGTTCTATTGTGCAATATTGCGCCAGCGGATTGTCAAGGCTGCCACTTATCGTTGTGGAGTTATTATTTTGATTAAAAACTGCAGAATTAAGAACAGGAAAGTTCATCAATTGATTTGGACCCGCATCGATATCACCAGCATCGTTTTCGCTAACACCTTGAGGATATAAATCTATGCCCAGCATGGCGTTTCCAAAAATTAAATTCTGACTGAAAGTATTATTAATATCGCCTGCAGTAAGAACCGTTATTCCGTTTCCTCCGTTATATGCTATTACGTTGCCCGAATCAATTCCGCCTATTATATTGTTTCTTGCTCCTTCTGCAATCCTTATTCCGTCGGCGCCATTACCCAGGGGCATAGTGCCGGTTATGTCGGTGCCAATTAAATTGCGGGTAATATGATGATTGTTGGTACCTGTTATATGAATGGCAATTCCGTTTTGAGTATTCCCCGAAATAAGATTTTTATCCAGCACATGTTCGGTTGACATTGCATCTATCACTACGCCGTTTGCATTTGGCACAGCTGCTGTTCCCGTATAGTCGGTGCCGATAAAATTTCCATAACACCAGTTTTTTGTTGTTCCATTATTGTAAATAAATAATCCATAGCCGGAATTCCCAGACAGAAGATTTCCCTCGCCATTACCAAGGCCGCCTACTGTATTGTAATGGGTACCATCGTCGAACAAAATGCCGTATGTGTTGGGTATTGCTGCTGTACCGCTTGCATTTGTGCCAATATAATTCCCCTGAATAATATTATATTGGGTGTCGTAACCTATCAAAGGCAGGCCATACGCCACATTGCCTGATATTATATTTCTGTGCGCCGGAGTGTTTCCCCCTATAATATTGTGCTGCGTGTTGGCTTCCAAACTTAAACCATCGTAATTTCTGATGGCATAGGTGCCGGTTCTGTCCACTCCGATATAATTATTTACCAGTACGTTGTAACTTGAGCTTAGCAAACGTAAGCCAATATGGTTGTTTCCGCTTATTATATTTCTGTCGGCAGCATTAAGTCCGCCTATATTGGAATATCCTGCATTATTTAAAAATTCTATCCCGATATTGCACCCTGCTGTGTCTGATGCTGTTTCGTTTGTGCCGATATAATTTCCTATAATGTTCCAGTTTTTGGAATTACTGCCCGAAACCTGTATGCCGCATACAAACCGTCTTATATTGAACCCTCTGATAGTTATATTTGATGCATTTAATGCAAAAAAGCAAAAATCGGTATTGCCTCCGCCGTCAAGTACTATTTCAGGTCCCAACGGGTTAGTGTCGCCGGCATTTGCCGTTTGAGTTGTTCCGTCAATGCTTATGTTGGAGCCAATAATATAAGGCAACCTGCTGGTATTGGTCAAGTGTATAATCCAAACACCTTTTGAGGCATCATAATTGGGATCGGTTTGGGGAATATTAAAAACAATGCTGTGTGGTCCACCAGGATTTGTGTTGGCACTGGTAATTGCCGCGTGTAAACTTCCTGCGCCCGATGTATTAGTATTGCTGACTGTATAAGTTGCAGCAGACATATTAATACAAAAGAAACTTACAATTACAAATAAATAAGTTCTCATAAAAGAATATCATTTAATAAAACAAAATTTCATGCTTGACTATTATTTCAGCACATTAAATTTTGATGTGATTATTGTTCCATTCGTTGTTGTAATATTGGCAATGTACAGTCCGTTTTGCAAATTGCTTTCAATTTCCCATTTATAAATTTTGCCACCATTTATGGCTTTTTCGAATATTAAAGCACCACCGGTATTATAAATTGCCAATTTGGCCATCTCAGCTTCAGGTAACGAAAAAACAACATAGTCATTGGCCGGATTTGGATAAATAATACAATTATTCAGTGCATATTCTGCTAATGATGTAACTGTTACATAATTCTTGCTAAATTCCGAAGTACTGCCGGTAACGCTGGTTGCCGTGGCTGTAATAAGCATGTCTTCGGAACCTCCATTACCCATAAACATCCATTCACCGGCAGCATTGCATATTGCCCTTCCCAGAAATATTTCGCCTTCACCATGGTTGAAAACAGTGTCAGGCTTGGCCACAAAGAGTTCTACCACTGCATTTTCAGGCGACTGGGTGTCTAATGTACCATAAATCCAGATTATATCCTGCGCAGGATTGTATGCGGCATATTCAACTATGGGATAATTCATCAGTTCGTTTGGACCGCAGTCAAAATCCCCAACATCATTTGGATTTGGGCCTTCAGGGAAAATATCTATACCCATAATTGAATTGCTGAATATGCTGTTTTCCGAAATGGTATTAAATACTGTACCGTTGTCTTTAACAACAATTCCGCATGAATCATGATAAGCAATTGTATTTCCAAGCCCTTGCCCTCCGATTTTGTTGCGCGTGGCACCATTCCAAATAACTATTCCTGCAGCCCCATTACCCACGCTGCTTGTATAATCTGCCCCAACGCCTATCATATTTCGTGAAACAATGTTGCTGTCGGCATTCTCAAATATCAACACACCATAATGCTTGTTACCGGAAATAATATTTGAGTCTATAGTATTTTGCGAACTATTCGAAATAATGCTTATGCCGTACAAATTAGGCTTTGCTATTAAACCAGAATGGTCTGTACCAATGTAATTTCCTTTTATCAGATTAAAACTAGTGCCGTCATCGGCAATTTCGATCCCGCCAAAACGGTTCCCTGAAATTATATTACGCTCAGTATTACTTGAGCCGCCAATGATATTGTATTTTGCTCCGCCGCCGAGCAAAAGCCCTGCTTCATTAGGTACAGTGTCGTTTCCCGCCGCATTCAGTCCAATAATATTGCCGGTCATTTTATTATAATAAGTTCCGGTTGTTACAATAAAAATTCCATAACTGTAATTACCGCTTAGCACGTTGTTTATAATATCATTATTGTTGCAACCACCGTCAACGCATATTCCTGTGGCATTTGCCAGAGCGTTGTTTCCTGTATAATCAACACCTATGTAATTTCCGATTACAGGATTGTAGCTGCTGTTGCCATAATAAACCATTCCGTAAACCCTGTTTCCCGAAATAATATTTCGCTCGGCAGCAGTGTATCCCCCAAGACGATTATGTTTGGAAACAGTATTAAATTCCACGCCATTACTTTGCAAAAATTCAAAAGAACTGTTTTTAAATGCGTCAAGTCCTGTTGAATCAGGCCCGAAAAAATTATTTATAATTATGTTGCTGTCCGAAGATTCAACATATACGCCCATTTCAAGATTGCCTGATATTATGTTGCGCTCTGCAGGTAATGTCCCTCCAATAAAATTTGAGTTGGCATTGCTTAAAATGTTTATTCCCGAATAATTATGCAATGGCGCCATGCCCGTTATGTCGGGACCAATAAAATTACCTTTTATGTGATTGTTGCTGGTTCCTGCACCATTCAAAACAATACCTGCAGCACTGTTTCCGGAGATAATATTTCTATGCCGGTAGGTTGAACCACCTATTGTTGTATTGTTTGCATAAGACAGTATAATTCCGGATTCATTTGGAACACTGTCGGTTCCCGAATTATCTGTTCCGATGCGGTTGCCAAAAATCTGATTGTATTTACTTGTAATTCCGTCTATAATAATCCCTGCACTTGTATTTCCCGAAATCAGATTAAATTCACCGGGTAGCAGGCTGCCTATAATATTTGAAGATGCGTTCTGTATGGCAATACCGTAGTTGTTGGGAATAGCAGCATTGCCGGTGCTGTCGGTTCCAATTTTATTGTTTTTTATGGTATTGTTATTTGCACTTGTAATGGCAATTCCCGCTATAGTATTGCCGGAGATAATATTGTTACTGATATTGTTGCCCGATGCCCCATTGGCAATTGCGACTCCGTACATATTTGTTTGCGTTGCAGGTCCGGTTGCCGAATGGTTTGTGCCAATAAAGTTTTGCACAATATTATTTCCGGTGGCGGTATTATTATATATCATAATTCCGTAGGAAAAGCCTTGGATTATGAATCCTTTTATGGTATTGCCGGGAGATACCAGCATTATGGGATAATCGAACGTTCCACTGCCTTTGCGCAACACAATTTCATATCCATGCGGGTTTGTATTACCCTGATTTGTTTGTTGCGTAGTGGCATCAATATTTATTTGTCCCGTTGTAATCATTGGCAATGTTGACTCCAACGTAATAATAAAAGTTCCTGTGGTGGCATCATATCCCGGGTCCGTTAAAGGGATATTAAAATAAATATTATCGGCACCAACCGATGAGTTTGCTGAGGTAATTGCATCGCGCAACGAGCCTGTTCCGCTATCGTTTGTGTTTGTTACGGTATAGTTGGCGGCTGATGACAAAATGCAATGAATTGCAAAAACTGAAGCAAATAAAATATGTTTCATGGAGTTTTAATTATATTGCAATATATTAAATATTAGCAATATGTACATATTAAAATCATAAATTATTCATAAATGTTTGAAAAAATCAAGCAGACAATTAAATATTTGTTTGATTTTTAATTTCCACATTTATCTATGCTCCAGCACTTGCTAAAGCTTGTTACAACAATGCCAATTTCCCATGCACTTTTATATTTGCTGTTAAGGTCAAGGAATTTCATTGGCATATCATAGCTTATTGTTCCATCAAGTGTAAGGGTTTTTTTCCCTTGTCCATAAAATCTGAGTCCGGCCGATAATGTTAAGTGGTTTGTAGAGCGATAATGCAACCCCAATCTTGCCCTGTCCCAATATGCATAATGTACTATCGGAAAAAACAACACATAGGTGCCAAGTGAAAAATCATTAGTGCCGTTAAAACGATATAAACCGTTTACTACAAAGTTGAACTGCTCGATTTTTTTAATTAAAAAACCGGCATGAGCCTGAATTTCGCGCCCCGGCATTATGCCGGTATCGCCCCAGTTGCTCAAAATATTATATCCCGCCAGGCCAATCTGGTTTTTAAAAACCTGATCTTCCTGCCAGCAATATATTGAACCACTTCCCCAGAGTAAGCCTGCGTTTAAATCAAATTTCTTTTCTGATTCGCTTCTCATAAAACCTGGCTGAATGCCAAACCCAAGCGAATAATTTTTGAAAGCATGCCTATACGAAAACGAAAAATAATCTGCGGTATATCTTGCCCCCGTACTGTCGCTTCTGCGCCTGTCGTCCATTATGCCAAACCCGAAAGTATTTCCTGTTGCCTCATCAATAACCAGTCCATATCCTTCCCGCTTTTTTATTTTTTCTTTTCTGAAATCAGCCGAAATAACATTCCAGTTGAGTGCTCCGTTTTCATTAAAAGATTGCATTCTGTGATGTTCAATAAGCCTCCATTTGCTTGTCATAACTCCCGTTAATGCCGGATTCAGTCTTAATTCGGGCGTCCAGAATGTGCCTTGCGGTTGCTGCCCATAAGCTTGCAAGCCCACAGCGCAATAAACGATAAATAATATAAAAATCAATCTATTATTCATCATCCATATTTTCAAGTTGTTGCGCATCGCATAAAATGCTTTTATATGAACAGTATTGGCAATTATCATTACTTGGCGTTGGCCTGAATGTTTGCTCCGGCGAAAATATTTCTTCAATAAAATATATAAAACCTGAGCCTATTTTGTCAAGTTGTTCCTTGCTTAGAATTACAGGTGAGTTTTTCTCATGAATCAGGTCGGGCTTATGACCTGCTTTGCTTAATACGGAGTAAACTCCGCCCGAAATATCACTTACGTTTTCTTTCAGGCTATATAGCCATGAATAGAATAATACCTGAGCTAAATATCTGTTTTTTGTATTTTTTAGTAATCCCACAATATCTGATTCAGGTGATTTAATATCTGATTCAGGTGATTTAATTTCTGATTTAGGTGATTTAATATCTGATTTAGGTGATGTGTCAAATTTTAAGTCATATCGCTTATGTGTAGTCTTAAAGTCCATTATTCTTAGTGTGCCATTATGGTATTCCACTCTGTCGGCTATGCCTTTAATTTTGATTTTCCGCCCTCCTTCAATCATAATCTCCGAATCAATTCCGTATTCTGTTGCCTTAACATAATAATTCGCCGGGGCAGAATTTTTCATATTAATCAGCCAGTTTTTCAATATGTCAAAAAGCAATTCTTTTGCCAGATAGTTAAACCCGCTATTTGTATGCTTTACTTTATATTTTTCCAATCCTTTTTCCAAACCCGACTCGATTTGGCTAATCATTTTGTCAAAATCTTCCGGAACCAACAATTTGCCGATATAGGGTAGGGTAACGTGCTCTATGGCTGCATGAAACACACTGCCCAAAGTATTGATGGCAATATTTCCATTTTCGTTTTCCCATTTTTCAATGTTGTAAATCCCCTCAAGCAAGAACAACCTGGGACATTTTATAAAATTGTATAATCTGCTGAAAGACAAGCCTTTTGACGCAATGTAATTTAATTGTTTGTCAATAAGTTCACGGTTATAAATATCTACTGTATTTTCAAAGTAAATTTCATAGTCAATTCCCAAAGTCATGCGTTTGAAATCAATTTTCGGAAAAGCAGGCAGCAATTCATGCTCAATTTGAGAAATATATCTGCTGGGTTCTTTGCCAAACAATGGGTCACTTTCGGTATTGTATATAATTGAAATTTCCTCTGCACGCTGAATCAGTCGCCAAAAATGATAGGCATAAACGGCATCGCGTTCATATTGCAAGGGTAATTTCAATTCATATCTTACATCGTTTGGTAAAAATGAGTCTCCCTGTCCGCTTGCAGGCAAAAAGCCTTCGTTTGCGCCAACTATAATAACATTTTTGAAATCCAGTGACCTCGTTTCGAGCACACCAAGAATTTGCACTCCTTTCAAAGGCTCTCCTTTTAAAGGGATTTTTGCTGTTTGCAATAACCGTCGAATGAAATAAGCTGCCGAATTATATGTAATATCCAGATTGCTGCCATAAGATTTCAGAGTGTTTAAAAGTGCTTTCAGCATAGAATTAATAGTCCAGGCAGCTTCGTGTTCAATATCGATATCGGCGCACTTTTCGAACAGCCTTGATGTAACATCAATCAGCCTTGCTAAAATACTTTCCCATTTTTCGCAGGGGGAGATTAATTCAGGCAATAATTCATCAAATTGTTTTAATAACTCTGAACTTTCGTTTTGCTCCTGATTCCAGTAAAAAAATCGAAACTTTCCGGAACTGATTTCTTCAACTATCTTATCATAAGATTCGATGTCTTTTTCTTCTATTAATAACCTTAACAATGGGTTTGATAAAAATTCCACAAGTTTATCAAAATGATAAGTTATTGCAGAACTTTCGCTTGTGAATGTTTCACTTGTTAATTCAAGATACGAAGCAATCAATTGACCCAGTAATGTGTTTTTTAAAGGATATCCGCCTGAAATATTTACTTTTTCGGCCAATTCCGGCGGCAAGCTGCTGAGTAAAGGTATCATTAATCCTTCGTTTGCCAGAACCAAAACAGTATCTTCAAGCGAGTTTCCATATTGGCTTTGAAGAATGTGTAATGCCGTTTGTATTTGCGCATAACCAAGCGGTGCCCCAATTATATTGATTTTTTTATTTGTGTTTTCAAATAGGCTTGGTGCTTTTGAAAAAGTGCCTGGCCAGGCAGTTCTGTTTAGTCTCAAAAAGTGTCCTGCTTCGTGATTAGGATTATCAAAATACCAGCTGTCAGCATCCCAGTACAAGGCGGCTTGTTCTTTTTGTATTAGTTTGTTTATATGTGTTTGAAGAGATGGGGTAATTGCGTTTAAACCAACAAAAATAATTTTAGTAAAGTCGTTGAATGAGTTTTTTTGAGATAATACGCGCGAAGCCAGACCCTGATAGCCCATTCCCAATTCTTTGCATTTATCGGTAAACGAATAATATATGGGTTTTAGCAGCTGATAGAAAGCCAGATAGTTTTTCTGAAGATTAGTTGTGGCCTCGCCCGGAAACCAGTTTTCTATTTCCCGCACGCGCATTAAATATGTAAAGACATCCTCGGGGTCAAGCAGATAGTCATCCACATCATTGAAATCGGATAATATTGTTTTTCCGGTTAAAAGAAAGTCATCAATGGAAAATGCATTTTGTCCGGCATGGTTCTTATAAACTGCATATAAAATAGCCAGCATTGTTGTTTCATCCATTTTGCGCATTTCGCTTTGATGATAAATATATTCCTCTATGCTGAAGATATGCGGCAACAAAATGGGTTTTCCCACAGCTTTTGCAAGGGCTTTTTTCATAAATAATCCGCCGCGTCTGCCGGGCATAACAATAGCCGTGGATTTGAAATCGGTTCCAAAATCATTTATTATCTTATTTGCAATTTCCTGAATAAATGTCATTTTTTAAAAATATTATAATGAGTTTGAATGAATTTTTCTGCATCAGGCAATACTTCGGGTTTACCCACATCCAGCCATTCATGATTAAGTTCAAATTTTTTAATCACAACTTCATCTGCAAGTTTTAAACAAGCCGGAATAAGTCCGAATACACCATCTTCTTTTATCAATGCGGGGAAATCGGCTGAAACAACTGAAATTCCTGAAAATGCAAGAGCATGAACATTATTGTCATAAGCTTTTGTGGTTATATGTTTGCCTGTTTTTTCATTGCGCCATCCGGCAAGCAGATTATTATCGGAGAATTCTAATTTTCTGTTAGTATTGCGATTCTTTACAACAAGAAGCGCCGCTGCATCCGATTTTAAAAATTCATCCTCTAACTGCTTAAAATTAATGTTGCTTAATATATCCACATTGTGAACAAGAATTGGAGCGGTTCCTTTAAAAAGATTATATGCTTTTTTAAGTCCCCCGCCGGTATCAAGTAACAAATCTGATTCGTCAGAAATTTGAATATTTATGCCAGGTAGATTAAATTTATTTAAAAAATCTATGACTTGTTCTGCTTTATGATGAACATTAACAACTATATCTTTAATTCCTGAAGCATATATTTTGAGCAATAGCCATTCAAGTAACGGCTTACCCCCGACATTTACCAAAGCTTTTGGAATTTTATCGGTAACAGGCTGAAGTCTGGTACCTTTGCCGGCTGCAAAAATCATAGCTTTCATCATTGGCTGTCTTTTTTAACAAACAACAAATTTTTTGACAATTCGTTTTTTGAAACTACTTGCATGATATAAACTCCATTATTCAAATAAGAAATATCAATCCTGCATTCCGAATATTTGCCAACACTGCTTTGTGCAACCAATTGTCCCGATGTTGAGAAAATTTTATATGACTCTATATTGGTTCCGTTAATAAATATCTCATCATCAGCAGGGTTTGGCCAGATTTTGACGTCTAAATTGAAATCATTATCAATAATGCCTGCATGTGCACACACGGTATCGAGCATTGATAAATACATATTGTAGGCCTCTTTGGGATTTCCCAGAGAATCTAAAAGCCCGCGCGATTTTATACTCTGATAAAATGTTGGCGCATACGTTAAAAACTGATTTTGATAATAGTAGATTGATAAAGAATCGAAATCGGCAAGATAATAATAGCCTACAGCTTCAATTTGAGGCACATTCATAGTGGTTGAGAAAATATTTTTTACAAATTCCGTTTGCAGATCGCCGCGGGGATCAATTATTGCAGAAGTAGCACCGCAGTCAGAAATAACTATAGGTTTGCCATTGCTTTTGTTTATTAATGAAGAAACCGTTGCATCAATTGATTCTATTTCAACGGAATCTGTCATATAAACACTATTGAGCGGCCACCACGAAACTGAAATTATATCGCCAATGTCAAAAGCATTATCCCAGAAATATGTATCCGGATTTTGCGGACAATAGACGCTAATGCCAACGCCAAATTTTATTTCAGGATAATTCAGGGTGATATAATTATCAACTCTTCGCGCTAATGAGAAATACGCGTCTGTTTCCTGAGGTTTATTTTTGAAATACAGGTCTGCCTGATTTCCTAAAACAAAATAATCGAGTACCTGATGCATTGAATCAAGAAACACGGTTATAAACTCAAACATCGAGTTTGTAGTATTGGTGTCAGTAAGCGGATTACCACACCAGATTGGGGGCATGTGGTTGGCAACCTGAATAGGATTTTTAAATTGAAACAAATATTTATTTATTCCACCGTTGGTTTTAGCCCATAAAACTTCGTTTTTTAAAAGAGCAAGTTCGTTACTGTCAGCAATTTCCTGCAAATAGCGCCATGTTTCTCCGTCGCTTAAAAAGCCTTGGCCTCTCGACGACATTTCGTAATACCAGTCTTGTTTGTCGGTTTCAGTCCAATTTACCGGCCAAACGGGATTAATGCCATATTTTGAGGCAGGGCATTGTGCCACAAGAAGACCTGAATTGAACAAGAGCAGCAAAAATAGTAAACTGAGGTTTTTAAAAGAAGATTTCATAAGGTCAAGATTTGAAACATTAAATATAATAATTAGTTTTAATGAAATTACCGGCAAAAAAAAATTAAATTTAACATGAATCATAAAATAATTTATGATAATTAATATTTTGATTTAAAAAAAGTTTATATCTTTGCACTCCCGTTTGAAAAAGTATTGATTAATAAAAGAAATCACTTACGATGTACGCAATTGTAGACATAGCCGGACAGCAATTTAAGGTAAGCAAGGCCGGAAAAGTATATGTTCATCGCCTGCAAGCCGAAGAGGGCAGCCAGATAGAACTTAAAAATGTATTATTGATTGATGATGAAAAAAACATTGAAGTAGGCAAGCCTACCATTCAAGGTGCTTGTGTATTGGCTGAAGTAGTTGAGCACATGAAGAGCGACAAAGTACTTGTTTTTCACAAAAAACGTCGCAAAGGCTATCAGAAAATGAATGGTCATCGTCAGTATATGACTCGTTTGAACATTCTTTCAATAATGAAAGAGGGTGTTAGTCTAACTGGTGAAAATGCACCTTCCGTTAAAAAGAAAGTTGTTGAAGCTCCTGTTAAGGTAAAAAAGGTAAAACCAGTTGAGCCCAAAGCAGAAGATGAAGGCACAAAAAAAGCTGCTCCTAAAAAAACCGCCACAAAAAAAGCTGAACCTAAAAAGGCAACAACAAAAAAAGCTGCAACCGAGAAAAAGCCGGCCACAGCAAAGAAAGCTGCACCAAAAAAAACCAAGAAAGACGAATAAAATTGCAGTTTGTTAACTCTTAAAAATATTATATATGGCACATAAAAAAGGTGTTGGAAGTTCAGATAACGGTCGCGAATCCCACAGTAAGCGACTTGGAGTAAAAATCTATGGCGGACAGATTGCTAAAGCCGGTAATATTATTGTACGTCAACGCGGAACTAAGCATCATCCCGGCAATAATGTAGGTATTGGTAAAGATCATACACTTTTTGCCTTAACCGACGGTATTGTTGAATTTCGTAAAACTAAAGATGACAAGTCTGTTGTTACTGTAAAACAGGCCTAAGTTCTGAATAAATAAGTTACTGTAAACCACTTTCTTAATAAGAAAGTGGTTTTTTTATATATGGTATTTTATTTAAAACAAAAAAACATTTTCAAGCAAACATAAATTTGCTCAATTTGTTTGAAATTGAAATTATTAACGCCAAAAATAAAACAATTAAGCAATGTTTATTCTTTCATGCTCAAAAATCTCTCAGCTTCTATTGCAGCCATACATCCTGACCCTGCTGCTGTAATAGCCTGCCGATAAGTTACATCCTGAACATCGCCCGCGGCAAAAACTCCAGGAATATTTGTTTGGGTTGTTCCCGGTTTTGTTTTTATATAACCATTTTCGAGCAATTCGATCTGGCCGGCAAAAATATCTGTATTTGGTTTATGCCCGATTGCAATAAAAACTCCGTCAACGGGTATATTTCGTTCATTGCCGTTTTTGGTATCAGTTACAATAATACCCGTAACAGCTTTGGCAAATCCTTTTGTTTCTCCGATTATTTCTTTGGGAATGGAGTTCCACACCATTTCAATATTGGGAGTTTTAAAGACTTTTTGTTGCATAGCCTTGGATGCTCTAAGTTCATCGCGGCGATGGATAAGATATACTTTTGATGCCAAATTGGCCAGATATGCTGCTTCTTCTGCTGCGGTGTCGCCACCACCTATAACGGCAACCGTTTTTCCTTTATAGAAAAAACCATCACAGGTGGCACAGGCAGAAACCCCAAAGCCATTATATTCCTGTTCGCTGGGAATTCCTAACCAGCGGGCAGATGCACCTGTAGCAATAATAACGGTTTCGGCTTCAATTTCTTTGCCGCTGTCATCTGTCAGAATAAATGGATTAACAGAAAAATCAACCTTATCGATAAATCCAAAGCGAACTTCGGTACCAAAGCGTTCGGCCTGCTGTTTTAAATCTTCCATTAAAACAGGGCCCGTAACTCCTTGTGGGTATCCTGGAAAGTTTTCAACTTCGGTTGTTATTGTTAATTGTCCGCCAGGCTGCATCCCCTCATATAGCAAAGGTTTAAGATCGGCTCTTGAAGTGTAAATTGCAGCTGTATATCCTGCAGGACCCGAGCCTATAATAACACATTTACGTTTCTCTCTTGAGTTTGTCATATCTTATTTATTGAATAATTACAGTGTCTATTGTGCTTCCGTAGCCCCCAAATACTCCAAGAGCCCCATTAACGTTATGCCTGATTGTTACGGGATTGGTAAAAGGATTTCCACCTGCCATGGCATCTTCGGTAATTGTTCTCCAAAAGTCATAATGCGATTTATCTATTGAAGATAGTTTAACCAGAACAGTATCTCCTTTTTTGTATTTTCCAAATTCGGGGTCTAAATATAAGTCTTCGTCATCGTAGTTTATTTCTCCTCTCATCATCACATATTCAAATGATAATCCATTGAAATACAAATCATCATAAACGCTAGCCGTTATAGGTATGAAATTATAATCCCTTCCAATACGTTTTGAAAATAAACGATAATAATTTCTTTCTGCCGGATTATCGGATATCATGGCATGAATAAAACCCAATGTGTCGCCTGTCCCTATTTCGGGCTTCCACCAAAGTGAGTCAAAAGATACTAAATCCGGGATGGTTGTTTGTCCTGTAATAATCTCGCCTTCTGCTTCTATATAAAGTGTATAGTTGGTATTTACAGTACCTATTAACTTAGAACCTTTATAAAAAATTATTGGCCAGGCCCCGTTTTGAAATGCTCCAATATCAATAGTTGGTTTCAGGGTGTCATTTATAAACCCGTCAGAAACAACAACAAGTGCATTTGTAATAAAAAGAGAATCCATCAGAAAATTGGTGTCAATAGGTGCAAAATAGCTGCTGTTGCGACTAATAATCACTATCGGATATTCGCCATTTTCAATCCAGCCTTCAACAACCAATTTAACATCAGGTTTAGGAAGATGAATATCCAATTCTTTTTCGCAAGAATTAAAGAGAATAATTGAAACTATAATGATTAAAAACTTTTTCATAACTTAAAATTTAAAATTCCATGTTATAGATGGTAAAATAGAAAAAATGGAAACTTGTTTAGCTGACACTGACGCGTTTCCGGATAGAATATCTCCTTCCACATCGAAGTAAATAAAATATGGATTCTTGCGATTATACAAATTATAAATAGAAAAATTCCAGCTCTCTTCGATTTTTCTTTTTTTCTTTTTGCTTTTCGGATACCATGTTAAACTAATGTCGGCCCTGTGATATGCAGGCATACGGAAACCGTTACGGGGGCCATATTCGCTTACCACATTTCCGCCAATTATATATCTGGAAACAGGCATGGTAGAACAATTGCCTGTTGCATAAACCCAAACGCCCGAAAGAGTTAGTTTTTCGTTCAGCTGCTGTGTTACAACAATAGATATATCATGTCGTCTGTCGTATTTTGCCGGAAAAACATCACCGTTATTTATATCGTCGAACTGTCTGATACTGCGTGCCAAAGTATAACCTATCCAGCCTGTTGTGGTTCCGAATTTTTTATTTATAAAAAACTCAATGCCATACGCTGTACCATTGCCAAAAACAAAATTATTATCGGTGTTATTGTTAACATTATCTTCAATAAGGGCGCCTTCGGCATATTCAATCTGGTTTTTCATATCCTTGTAATAAACCTCAACACTGGTTTCTATCATATTATTATCAAAATTTCTATAATAGCCCAGGGAATACTGAGTTCCAAACTGAGGTTTAACTAATTCGGTACTGGGGAACCAAATGTCAGTAGGTAAACTTACAGTTGTTGGTGATGCCAAATGAATATATTGATAGTTTTGAGTAAAAGACGCCTTTAATGAACTTTTGGGACTTAATGTAAGTCGAGCACTAAGGCGAGGTTCAAGATGCCAGTAAGGTTTCACAAGCACTCCTTTTGCATAGCTTATGGTATCAGTTACGCGGTTTGTTGTTGAGTCTTTTACATATCTGTCGAAAGGACCGACATGGGCAAAGAAACTTCCTCTAAGCCCTGCATTTATTTTCACCTTATTACCAATGCTAAATTCATCATTAATATATGCAGCAGATTCATGTGAGTATAATTTTACGGCCTCACCTACCAGTAAATCAACATCGCCTGAACGGGCTGAAGCATTATTGGGTGTGAAAATATGATATGTATAATTGGTTCCGAATTTCAATAAGTGATTCGATGCCGGTATGTATGTGAAATCAAGTTTGGCGTTGTAGTCATTAATACCGGATAAAAGGCTAATGTCATACATTTCCATGGTGGTACCAAACTCAAATCTGTAATCACTAAATATAAAAGATGCATTAGAGAAAAGTTTCTGGCTGAACAAGTGATTCCACCTTGCAGTAACAGTGCCGTTGCCCCAATACATTTTCATTTTTAAATTATCTTTCTTTACATCCATATTAAAAAAATCCCTTCCGAAATAAGCGCTGGCAAAAATTCGGTCTTTAGGGCTAATACGATAATTTACTTTACCATTAATATCATAAAAGTAGTAGCCGGTATTTTTAAAATCGCTGGTTTTTCTAATAAAAGGCCGTATCATTAAATCGGCATAGGTACGGCGGGCGCTTATAATAAAAGAACATGTGTCTTTTTTAATGGGGCCTTGTGCTGTTATTCTTGAAGAAATCAAGCCTAAGCCGCCATCGACCTGATATTTTTTCATATTGCCGTTTTTCATGCTTATATCCAGCACAGAAGCTAATCTGCCACCATAGTTTGCCGACATTCCCGATTTTGTTAATTCAATATGTTGTAAGGCATCTGCGTTGAAAACACTGAAAAACCCAAATAAATGACTTGCATTATAAACAACGGCTTCGTCAAGTAAAACCAAATTTTGGTCAGGACCTCCACCTCTTACATAAAACGCATTATTCCCCTCGCCGCCCGATTGAACACCGGGAGTTAATGATATTGTTTTCAAAACATCAACCTCGCCAAACAAAACAGGGATGGATTTAATTTTTTCAATGGGCATATCAAATGTTCCCATATTGGTATTCTGTAAATTTTCATCAGGTTTGTTTCCTGTTATAACAACTTCTTTGGCTGTTATTATGCTGGATGATAACTCAATATCCAATATTAGGTTTTTATTCAGATTAATTTCTTTGTTGAACACTTTATAGCCCATAAAAGAACTAACAAGATTATATTTACCTGCGTCGGCTGTAATAGAATAAAAACCATAAGTATTAGTGGTCCCGCCTTTCATTATTTCCTTTAAATACACACTGGCCCCAATTAGAGATTCTCCTGTTGCAGAGTCTTTTACATGACCGCTAATGGTATATTTTTGGGCATTTGCATTTAGTGCCGCAAAAAGCATTATAAGCAGAATAAAATACTTCATTTTGAATTAATTAATTGATAAATTAGCTTTTGTGCAAATTAACAAAAAATAAGGTTAATTATTGTACTAAACAGAAATAAATTTTTGCAATTCATCAGACAAAAAAAGCAGATTGCTTTTTATACAATCTGCTTGTCGGAGCGGTCCGACTCGAACGGACGACCACTTGCACCCCATGCAAGTGCGCTAGCCAACTGCGCTACGCCCCGATTTGAGTTTGCAAAGATACAAATTTTACAAAACCAAATGAAATAATGGATTATTTATTTTTCGCAAACCTACATATTTAAAATCACTATTGTCCGATAAAAAATATTTCAATTTGCCGGAGATTGTGCATTTGCA
>CAZJYL010000020.1:0-16465 GCA_964550265.1 uncultured Bacteroidaceae bacterium | reverse complement strand
TACGCCCTTCGGGCAAATTGCCTTCGGCAACTTGTTTTATCGCCGGCCCGTTAGCAACCATAAAAACAAAAAACCATGATTCGGAAAATATTTGATGTGTTAGACGACTGGAGAAAACTTCCCGCGTATCAACTTGAAAGAAGAGCGGACATTTTCTTCGCAATATATCTTGACAAAATAATAAAGTCAAAATATAATAAAACAATAAAACTCATTTTACCTGAATTTCCAGTAAGGGCTGGAGACGTCGTTCATGATCACAAGCGACCAGACTTATCATATAAAATTGACTATGCAGTATTATGTGACGACGACAGGACAGTTTATCTAATAGAACTTAAAACAGATCAAGGTTCCCGCCGACCCGAACAAGATGCATATTTAAACAAAGCTAAGGAGCTTAATATTCCTGGACTCATAAAAGGAATAATCAGAATTTATCATGCGACTGACCAGAAATATAAAAAGAAATATGATTATCTCATAAATAAACTTTCGCAAATTGGTTGGATTAATAGGGAGAATATAGAACTCAAAAATACTGCGAAAGATTATGACATAACCGTTGTTTATATTCAGCCAAGAAATGAACAAAACCTTGCAGACACCATTTCGTTTGATGACATTTGTTCTTTTCTGACAGATCAAGACGACTTGACAAAGCGTTTCGTAGAATCATTGAAAGAATGGCGACAAGATCCAAGTTAGATATAATAATTTACGGTTGCTAACAGCAAGGCTTGCTGCAATGCGCTCCGTCCTTCGTGGACAGAAACGCAGTGGACAGAAACAGTAGTTCTTCTATCAAATGCAGGGAAGCGCACAGCAGCAAGCCGCAGGACGTTAGCGGTTATATAAAGAGACAAACAAACTCAATTGTAATTGACATGAAAAAAATAGTGACGACAATTTCGATTTTAATAGGATTCTGTTCTGCGGTATTATCTCAGACTTCGCCAAATGACAGTATAAAACCTTTTGTTGACTTTTTAAGTGGTAAAACATTTTTATCACCCAAAGAGTATGTTCTAAAATCTTTTGAAGAAAAGGATATTATTGTTTTAAGCGAACGAGATCATCGCGAATTTAAGCAATACGAAATGATCGTTGATATTATTAAGGACAAACGATTTACAGGAAATGTCTATACGGAAGTTGGTGTTTTCAATTCTGGAAAGCAAATCAATGATTTTTTGCTTAAAGAAAATTTGAAAGAGATTGAGATTAAAGAGCATTTACTTGCTATTTTTAAAAATCTTGATATGTTTTCCCTATGGCCAAATTATAACTATTTCTACTTGCTTGAAAACATTTATAAAATAAATCAGGAAAGACAATTGAATGAAAAAATTCAGGTGTTTCCATTGGATGTTATGTTCTCATGGGATTCAATAAAATGCAATGAACAATACAATATGTTCCTTGACATGATGGAACCACAAAACAATTTTCCACCAGTGATAGATAGGAATACTATTATGGCGCAACATTTTATTAGAAAATATTTTCAAGAAAAATACAGGAACCCCAATAAGAAGAAGGCACTTGTAATTATGAATACTTACCATGGATATACTCGAATACCCAAATGTATATCACTTGCACCAGAACCAAAAACTTACAGTACAGCGGAGTATATTTACAAAACATTTCCTAATTCTACAAAAGGAATAATGATTAACTATTACCCAACATCGGAAAATCCAATATTAATTGCAGATGGGAAGTGGGATGCCGCATTTAGATTTACGGGTAATAAAAATGTTGGATTTGACTTGAAAGATACACCATTTGGTAAAACAAAATTTAACATGTACAATTTTGGTGGCAGTAATTATGAAACAGTTAATTTTGAATATATTTTTGATGGGTTCGTTTTCTATGAACCAATAGAAAATTTTGAATTAATAGTAGGGATTCCCGGAATATTTGACGATAAAGTATTTGTAACTGAGTTTTACCGCAGAACTTCAATGGAAGAAAAAATTACAATTGAAGAAGCAATGTCTTCAAAAGAGATTAATGAATATATTGAAGACTGGAATGTGAAAAAAGTAGATAAAATCGAAGACATTGAAAAATTTAATGACTTGATAAACAAATGGATGACAAAGTAATACAACCGCTAACAAAGGCTAAAATCAAGCGGGCAGATAGTGCTAATTTAAAGGGCAGTATTTCTAATAAACTTCATCGCAGGTTGACAGTGAAGTGCTCCGAAATGCCCGCCAGCTTTTAGCCTCAAACGTTAGCAGTAAGTGTAAATGACGACAACATCACCACATATAACTAAAGACACTTTTGTAGAAATTCTGCAAGACAAGGACTTGGTGCATTCTGACGACTTGCTCATTTTTCTGACCATTTACTCACTGGACAAACAAGAGGCATCAGCGACTGACCTTGCAAGACTTATCGGGTGGACAGATAAAGGTGCAGTTGTTGGACGACTTGTCGGACTTGGAAAACGGATTTTAAAAAAATATGACATTCAGCAACGAGAAAGAGAAGACGGCTCAAAAGCATTTTGGGACTTCTTTTTTTCGGGCTATTACAAAGGGACATTTTTCATTTATCAACTCAAACCTGAATTAAAAGAAGCATTAGAAGAATGCGGACTGACTGAAAACATCAAGCCAATTTCACTTCAAAACGCATACTTATTTGTTTGGAACCCTAACAAGTGGAGCCAATGGACAGACCCGAACAACGAACCATACATTGAAAAAAATATTGAAGAACTAAAAAATACCGGTAAAGTGACTTTAATGTGGAGTTGTAGAAGCCACAAAAGTATAAGACCAGGCGACAGAGCATTTTTAGCGAAAGTAGGTTCGACACCAAGGGGAATTTTCGGTTCAGGCAAAGTAGTTTCTGAGCCGTTTTTATCACAACATTGGAGCGGTGCAGACAAAGACGTTCCAAGAGTTTTAATTGAGTTTGATGTTTTACTTAATCCAGAGAAAGACCCAATATTAACCATTGACAACCTTGACAAAGGAAACTTAGCCAAACAACAATGGACACCGCAATCTTCAGGAATTTCAATAAGACACGAAGCACTTGAGGAACTTGAAGAAGAATGGTTTAAGTTTTTAAGAACACAAGAAATTAGATACAATCCGTTTTCCGAAACTACCGACACAAAGCAAACATACGTTGAAGGTGCAGCAACTCAAGTAACACAGACACGGTATGAGAGAAACGTTTTTGCAAGAAACGAATGCATAAAACATTATGGCTATTCGTGTTCAGTTTGCGACTTCAACTTTGAAAAATATTATGGTAGTTTAGGTTACAAATTCATTCACGTTCATCATTTGACACAAGTGGCGACAAGAAAACAAGAATATAAAGTTGACCCAATTCAGGACTTACGACCTGTTTGCCCAAACTGCCATTCTATGTTACACAAACAAAATCCACCGTTGACAATTGACGAACTAAAAGAGCTAATAAAAAAATGAGCATCGGACGACACGAAAGAAGAACACCTACTGCTAACAGGCGTTTGGCTCAATGGCGGGTGACGTGGTTAATTGAACATTCTGCCTCGCATCAACTTCTGTGGTGTATTGACAGTTTTGTGCTCTGAAATCCGCCACTGCGCCAAGCGCCAAAACGTTATGCACAAGCGTAGGGCGACAGTGCTACTATCAACGGACACGACAAAAATAGAGCCGTTTGCAATCACAAAAGCAATGTTTCTTAATTGACAACAATAGACCGACAAAGACCAAGCCCACCCACCACCCAAGTTTTTAAGAATGTTGAAAAGTTTATCGGAACTATCAAAATGACTTTGGACTTTATTTTGTAATTTTGACACGAATAGTCAAAATAATTTTATTCAAAATGGACAGTTTGGGCGACACAATACGGAAACTACGAGAAAACAAAGAATTGCCTTTAAGGACAGTTTCGGCATATCTTGACATTGACCAAGCCATTTTGAGTAAAATTGAACGAGGACAACGGAAAGCAACAAGAGAACAAGTTGTAAAACTTGCCGAGTATTTTAAAGTAAAGGAAAATGAGTTGTTAGTAGCGTGGCTTTCGGATAAATTGGTTTATGAAGTGAAAGATGAAGATTTGGCATTGCAGGCAATGCAGGTGGCAGAAGAAAAAATAAAGTATCAAAAAAAATAAGACTCAAAATATATGGCACATAGAGTTTTCATATCACATAAGAGAGAAGATAAAGCATACAAAAATTACATCCAAAGTAATTTGGGTGTAGATATGATTGATAAATCCTTGAACGAAGCGATTGATTCAGACGATGAGGATTACGTTATGCGAAAAATCCGAGAAGATTATTTAGCAGATTCTACTGTAACAATTTTTTTGATTGGAAAATTCAGTTTAGAAAATCAGGATGAAGAAGAAAAATATTATATCAAAAGAGAATTACAAGCCTCTTTATACGATGGAAAATCAAATTCACGAAATGGAATTTTGGGAATTGTTTTACCCGATATGTATGATTTAATCTATACAGGAAGTGGAATATGTAGTACTTGTAGTAATTCACATAATTATGTGAACATAAATGACGATACAACAATCAAAGAATTTTCCTGCAATTATTACATAAAACCATTAGAAGATAATAAATGTGCTTGGTCTGAAGATGACAGATATTGTGTTTTAGTAAAATGGGATAATTTCAAAAACGATGCTGCAACTGCCGAAAAATATATCAATCAGGCGTTTGATAAAAGAAAGCACCCAATTTCAGAAAAAGTAAAAATTTACCCTAAATAAGATATTATGAGTTTAGAAAAGAAAAAACTGTGTTTTGTTATTATGGGGTTTGGTGAGAAAAAAGACCCTGAAACAAACAGAACTATTGATTTAGATAAAACCTATAAAAAGATAATACGTCCCGCAGTTGAGGCTTGCAATTATACTTGTGTGAGAGCAGACGAAATATTGGATTCGGGCATAATTGACCGAAGTATGTATGCTTTGCTATATAGTGCGGAATTAGTAATTGCTGACATTTCGACATTCAATCCTAACGCAATTTATGAATTGGGAACTCGCCACGCCTTAAAACCATATTCAACAATAATAATTCGAGAAGACAAAAGCAAACTTCCTTTTGATATAAATCATAACAGAATATTAAGTTACAATCATTTAGGAAATGAAATCTCGGATACGGAAGCACAGAAAAGTATTGGAGAGTTGAAAAGTTTAATTACAAATATTACAGATAATCCAACAACAGATAGCCCACTATATTCATACATTCCGAAAATTCAACAACCAACTCTTTCTGATGAAGATTTACAAGAGATTATTGGTGATTTGAAAAGCAAGGAAAATACAATTTTTTCTTTAACAGAAAAGGCAAAAGAATATATGAGTAAAGGAAATTTTTCTGACGCTGCTGAAACTTGGAAGAAATTAAAAGAGAAAGCAGAAAATGAAATCTATTATATTCAACAAGAAGCACTTTGCACATATAAGAGTGAACAGCCTAATAAATTACAGGCTCTTACAAATGCTTTAACTATCATAGGTCAAATTGGTAATCAAACAGACACTGAAACTCTTGGCATTACAGGTGCTATAAACAAAAATTTATGGAAATCAACAAACGAACAAGGCTACTTGAACACTGCAATAGATTGCTATAAAAAAGGTTGGAATTTGTATAAAGATTATTACACAGGTGAAAATTATGCCCATTGCTTAGAACAAAAGTCCGTTTTAGAACAAGACAATGAAAACAAAATCTACTACAAAGTAGAAGCTAAAAATACAAGACAAGAAATTATTGATATTATTCTAAAATCATTAAATGAGGTAGAAGCCGAAGAACTGAAATGGAAATATGCTACTTTATCAAACTGTTATCTATCTATTGATAATGCAGATAAAGCAAAAGAATACGAAGATAATTTCAAAGGTCAGAATCCAGAAAATTGGGAAATACAAACATTTGAAAATTCAAAACAAGATATTGTTAACTCTAAAAATTAAAGAAAAAAAATGGCAAATGAATATCGCATTTTTATTAGTCATTCGTGGTCGAACATTGATGATTTAAAAAGTTTACGAAAACTATTGGAACAAAGGGGATATTTTAATGTTGAATTTGAAGAAGCAACCCCTGATGTTCCGATAAATTCTGACAATGCTTATTATATCCGCCAACGCTTAAAACAAAAAATTGAAAATTCCAATATTGTTCTTGGCATAGCGGGAATGTATGCATCGTATAGTGAATGGATGGCGTGGGAATTAGACAAAGCAATTGAATTGAGAGTACCTATTGTTGGAGTAATCCCATACGGACAAGAAAGAATATCAACTACAGTTAGCTCTCGCTCAAAAGAAGATGTACGTTGGAATACTGAAAGCATTGTTACTGCAATCCGAAAATGGGCTAAATAAACAAAATGTTTCAATAATGCTATTTGACGAATACACATATTTCAATCATAAGTTTCCCCAACCGCAGTATTTGGGTGCAAAACACACGCATTTAGCGTGGATAAAAAAGTTTGTTCCCGACAATCTAAATGTGGCTTTGGACGCTTTTGCAGGTTCGCAGTCTGTTGCGTTTTTGTTTAAACAAATGGGATTGCAAACCATTACAAACGATTTTTTGAATTTCAACAATCAAATTGGTTTGGCATTAGTTGAAAATGGAAATGAAAAATTGACAAAAGAAGATTTATCAATTTTGTTTCAACCTGCAAGAAACAAAAACGATTTTCAACTAATGAAATCCGTTTTTACAAACGTGTTTTTTGAAGAAAGCGAAGCCGAATTTTTAGACAATTTCCGTGCAAACATTCCTTTGTTGGCTTCGCCACATAAACAAGCATTGGCTTTCGCAATTATCAACCGAAGTATGACACGAAAAGTTACAATGGGACATTTCGGGCATACACAAGCGTTGAAATATGCAAGCGACCCTGAACGCATTAAACGAAACAGGAGTTTAGTAAGACCAATCAAAGAAATTTTTGAGGATTTATTACCGAAATACAACGAAGCTGTTTTTGACAACAAGCAAGACAATCAAAGCCACAATCAAAATATTTTGGATTTGTTGCCGACACTTGAAAATGTTGATTTGGCTTATTTTGACCCACTTTATTGCGACAGCCACGCAGACTATCAAAGTTTCTATCATTTGTTGGAAACATTTACGGAGTATTGGAAAGACAAAGAATTTGTAAACGGAATTAAACGCTACGAACCGCAACGTTTCAGCGGTTTTGACAAAAAACGCGATGTAATTGAATCGTTTGAAAAACTGTTTGAGTATTCACAGGAAATTCCGCATTGGCTCATCAGTTACAACGACAGAAGTTATCCAAGCGTAGAAGAATTATCAAAAATAATTTCCAAATACAGAAGCGTAACAGTTGAAGCAAAAGCGTATCACAACGGCAGAGGTGGCAAAGGAAGCGTAGCAGGAAGCCACGAAGTTTTATTTGTGTGCAAACCGAAGAAGAAACATTTTATCACACAACAACAGGAAGAAGTAGTAAATGAAAGATTTTAATTATTGGAAGAAGTTACACGAAAGCGAACAATTGGACGAGTTTAGTTCAGACAGTATTGGTTTGCTTTGGCTGAAAACAAAATCAATCGTTCGTAAAGAATTGATTGCCGAATTTATTCAGCAAAATAAAATTATGCTCAAAGAAACCGCTTTGGGAAAACAATTTGTTGAACTCTTTGAATTGCTTTGTGAAAATGCAGAAAATTCACACAAGATTTTAGACACTTACATCAAAGAGAAAAACAAAATTCAAGTTTCAGAACTCAACACCGAACAGTTAGTTTCGGAATTGTATAAACTGAAAAATTTTGATTGGGGTGGCGATTATCAAAATTCGTTGGACAAGTATTTGGTAAGTCGCTATGTGAAAGTTCACAAATCTTACGACTCACTTGTTTCAAAATTTGAAACAGAAATTCACGTTGCTGTTCAGGGTTATGTGCTGAACAGTTGGTATAACCATTGGAGCAGTATTTTGATTGAACATATTTTCAAATCGCACCCAACAGTTTTGCCGACAGTCGGGCAAATCAAAAGCGTTGATTTCTTCATAAACAATGTTCCGTTTGATTTGAAAGTAACGTATTTGCCAGCCGAATACATCAAGTTCAAACGAAAAGAAAAAGCATTGCCTGTTGAACTTACATTTTTGAAAAGTAAAGCAACGGAAGCAAAAATTACGTTTGACAAAAAAGCGAAAGATGCAGACATCTTTTACGAAATCGTTGAAAAGATGAAAGATAAGAATGATGAGTTTTGCAACAACGTTTTGACAATATTGAAAAACGAAAAACTTCAAATTCTGAAAGAAGTGCAGGACGACCCGAAAATTTTGGCAACGTGGCTTTACGAAAATCAAGGCGAAATGCGTTTCGGTTCTGAAAATCGTTTGTTCCTTGTGCTTGTTGATACAGACGACTTCAACAATTCGTGGAAATTGAAACGAAACCTTGAACTTTTGAAACCGACAATTAAGAACTATTTGGACAACTTCAAAAACAAGAAAATTGACGACTTGAAAGTTTCATTTGGTTACAAAGGAAAACCGCAGACTTTTACAGCATTGACAGACATAATATTTGTAGTAAAATAAAACAAAAGACGAGAAAACGCCTGTGCATAACAAGGGTTTGGTGCAATGGCGGGTGACGGATTTCTATTGAACGTTTGTGCTATATTGAACGGTAGTAATTCTAATCAACGGCAGTGCTAAAATGCCGCCACTGCACCAAGCCCCAAACCGTTGGCAGCAAGTGTATTAAGACAGCGATACGACAAACAAACGACTGACAGAAACAGAAAAAAGTAAACCATTTTGACAGGTGAACACAGACATAAAAATGATACAACAAATAGACAACGAGTAAGCCGACACTCTTTGCCAACACTTCAATATTTTTTATTTTCCCAACCGCACATTTTTTTTAATTCAATTTTAGCCAGCCGCACATTTGGCACATTTGGTTTTGCCCGACACACAAGCCAACCCTTCGCAAAACCAAAAGAGCCAAATTTTCCCACCCACAGAAAGAAATTTTTAGAGCGACATTGTTTGGCGTTTCACCGAGATAGTTTTGTAGCAGAAATTAAAAAAGACATCGGTATGGCAAACGCAACACTTAAACAAGAAATACTTAACAGCATTGGTTTGGTTTATAACTTGGCAGAGAAATCTAAGTTAGACGATTCATTATTTGAACTAACTGACAAGGAACTTTCATTTCTAGCCGATTACTTTCACATTACAAAGTCCCAAGCACTTTTAATTGCTGTTATTTTTACTTTGAATTACAAAGGGCGAAAAGTTGATTTAGATGATTTGAATTCACATTTTGAATGTAATCCAATGAAACTTCTTGAATACAGCGATGACTTTGTTGAATTATATGAGAAACGTTTGCTACGCAAAAACAACAAAAGCAATAGACACAGACAAATAAAACTCAAAGGTGCTGACGAAGAGTTTTGCATAAACGAATTAGTTTCTGAAAAAATACTTAAAAGCGAACCTATTCCTGAAATTTTGATTGATGTTGTGAAATATGAAGACATATTCACTTTACTTGAAAAACTATACGAATTAGGCGAGCAACGAGATAACGATGAAATTACAACAAGAGAATTGTTTGAGCAGACTCAAAGCATTATAGATGAGAACATCCATTTTGAACTTATTGAGAGAACGAGATTTTTAGGAACATCTATTGAAGAAAAATATTTGTTTTTATACGTTGTTTGGAAATTTCTTGAAGGCGACAAAGACCCTTGGGTTGAACGAACTTTCAAAGGGATTTATGACAGACCAAACGAACGATTTACCCAAATACAAAGGTTTTTAACCAAAGAAAATAATCTGATTAAAGAAGATTGGTTAGAAATAGAAGATGCAGCTTTTTTTGATGATGCTAAAATGAAACTCACAGAAAAAGCATTAGGCCTACTATCCGACTGCGACATTAAATTATTCAATAAGGATTTAGACAAAAAGAAAAAAGAAAACGTAATTCAGCCCGACAGTGTGCCATTCCGTAAACTAATTTATAGTGATGAAGAAGCACATCAATTAGATTTATTAAAAACTCTTTTGGTTGAAGAAAATTTTAAAAACACGCAAGAACGATTAGTAAAAAAAGCATTACCAAAAGGTGTAACAGTATTGTTGCACGGTGCACCAGGCACAGGAAAAACAGAAAGTGTTTTACAAATTGCCAAAGCTACAAACCGAGAAATAATGAAAGTTGATATTAGTGCATCACGCTCAATGTGGTTTGGTGAAAGCGAAAAAATTATCAAACAAGTTTTTAAGGATTATAAATCCTATGCAAAAGGACTACAAGCAACACCTATCTTGTTCTTCAATGAAGCTGATGCAATAATTGCTAAACGCAAAGAGGCAAATACTTCAAATGTGAGCGACACAGAAAACAGAATTCAAAATATTTTATTGGAAGAAATTGAAAACTTTGAAGGTATTTTAATTGCAACAACCAACTTAGCAAACAATATGGACAACGCATTTGAAAGGCGTTTCTTATTTAAAGTTGAATTTAAAAAACCAAGTGTTTCTGCCAAATCACAAATTTGGAAATCCAAATTACCGCATTTATCAAAAGATGATTGTGAATTGTTGGCTTCTCAGTTTGATTTTTCGGGTGGACAAATTGATAACATCGTTCGTAAAAACGAAATCAACGAGATTATTCACGGCAACAAAGTTGATGTAAAAACGCTTTTCGAATTTTGCAGAGAAGAAACACTAAGTAATCAGTTTTCAAAAACTCAAATTGGATTTAAAAGAAGCAAATAATGACATCATTCACCGCCATAGATTTAGAAACAGCACATCCGCAAAAGTGGAGTATCTGCCAAGTTGGTTTGGTTCGTGTAGAAAACGGAGTTGTTTCTCAAAAAATTTCATTATTGGTTCAGCCTCCGAATAATTTTTATTGGGGAAAGTTTATAGACATTCACGGAATTACGCCCGAACAAACTATTACAGCACCAACTTTTGAAATAGTTTGGCAAAAGATTGAGCCTTTTATCAAGGAACAAATTGTTGTTGCCCACAATGGTTTTGCATTTGATTTTCCTTGTTTAAGAAACGCATTAGCGTATTACGAAATTTTGGAGCCACATTACGAAAAACATTGCACTTACAAACTCTACAAGAAAAACTTAGCGACACTTTGCCAAGAAAACAATATTTCACTAAACCACCACGATGCTTTGAGTGATGCAAATGCTTGTGCAGAGTTATTTAAATTATATTTAAGAAGAAATAATTAGAATGGAAACCAGTAATAATATTTCAATAAAAACAATCAGCGATTTGCTGAAAAGTAATTTTTTTATTCCATCGTATCAAAGAGGTTATCGTTGGACAGAGCAACAAGTAACAGATTTGTTGAATGATGTATGGGAATTTATAAATAAACCAAATAAAAAGGATGATGAATGGTACTGTTTACAACCAGTTGTAGTAATCAAGAGCGATGATGATACAAAAAACAAAAATAATTTAATTGGAGATTGGCATGATGTAATTGACGGACAGCAACGATTAACGACAACATTTCTTATCTTAAAAAACTTAGAACGCTTTGTTGAAAGTGAAAGAAAGAACTTCAAAATACAATATGAAACACGAAAAGGCAGTGAAGACTTTTTGACAGAAATAGAAAGCAAATCAGTAGATGATTCTGAAAAAAATATTGATTATTTTCATATTTACAATGCTTACACGACTATTAAGACTTGGTTTCAAAAAAAAGCAAATGAAGGGCAAACCTCAATAAGTTCAAAGTTTATTACGCCATTTTTAGAGAAAGTTAAAATCATTTGGTATGAAACTACGGATTCTGATTCAATAGATATTTTTACGAGATTAAACAGCGGAAAGATTCCACTAACAAATGCCGAATTGATAAAGGCTTTGTTTTTGAATTGTTCAAATTTTGTGAATGCAGATGAAGTAAAACTTGGATTAATTCAACGAGAAATTGCTTCAGAATGGGACAGAATTGAATATGCCTTACAAGACGATTCTTTATGGTATTTCATCAACAAAAACGAAAACAAGTTAGCAACGAGAATTGAGTTTATTTTCAATTTGATGTATCAGATGACGCAAGCAAATGATGAGGAGAATGTAAAAAAAGAACAACTTAAAATAAAAACAAAAGAGCAAATTGAAGAAAGGAAAAAGGAACATCTAACAATCTCTGAGAGGTTTGGAAATGATGAACACTCAACTTTTCGTTACTTCAATAATCAATTCAAAGAAAAGTCAATAATTGAGGTGGATAAAAATTGGAAAGAAATTAAAAAATATTTCCAAACACTTGAGGAATGGTACAATGACAGAGAGTTATATCACAAAATTGGCTATCTGATTACAATTGGAACAGACATTAAAGCTATACTCAATGAAAAAAAAGAGAAGTCAAAAACTGAATTTGCGAATTGGATTAACCTACAAATAGACAGCAAATTTGAAAACTTGAAATTGGAAGAAGTAAAATATAACGGAGGGTATGTGCGAGAAATTTTATTACTACACAACATTCAAACAATGCTCAACAATGAAAACGAAACAAATCGTTTCCCATTCGATAGATATAAAAAAGAGTTTTGGGATGTTGAACATATTCACGCTATCGCAACAGAGGTAAAAGTTAAAAAGGAAAATCAAGCTGAATGGCTGAAATCAAACTTTGTTGAAACCGCCGGTCCTCAAAATAAAAACATTGAGGATAAAATCAAAAATATTAGAGATACAGGGAACACTATTGACGAAGCTGAATTTTTATCTATCATTAATTATGTTTTGGGCGATGAAGATAATAGCTTAAAAAATCTTTGTTTGTTGGACAGAAGAACAAATCGTTCATATAAAAACGATTCTTTCAAGGAAAAAAGGAGAAAAATAATTAAAAGAGAAATGGAGGGAACTTTTATTCCAATTTGCACAAAGAATGTATTTATGAAATTTTATTCTAATGATGTAAAAGGAATTGAAATTTGGAATGAAACCGATAGAGATTCGTATTTCAACAATATACAAGACGTAATCAAAAGTATTAAACTCAAAACGACATCAATAGAAAATGAGCAATAATCCAACATCAAAAAAATTAGACTTCCTGCAATTGCTTTCTAATGATAAAGTTATTGCTGAAAATGAAACTTGGCAACCACTAAGCAAAATTGAAATACCTATTATACAAAGAGATTATGCACAAGGCAGAGAGGGGAAAGAGGAACTACGAAAAAACTTTTTAACTGCTTTACGTGAAGTTGTTAATGACAAATCATTGGAATTAGATTTTGTATATGGCAGTGTAAAAAACAAGGTTTTGCAACCGCTTGACGGACAGCAACGATTAACAACCTTGTTTTTATTGCATTGGTTTGTTGCAGTAAAAGAAAATAAGTTAGATGATGAGCTAAAAAAACTATTGACGAAATTCACTTACGAAACACGAACAAGTTCAAGAGAATTTTGCAATGATTTAATCAATAAAGGAATTGACTTCAACAAACTATTAGAAACAGATTTCTACGATGAAGAAAAAAATAAACCAAAGAACAATGAGTTATCTAAATCAATTATTAACAGTTCTTGGTTTTTCCTATCTTGGAAAAGAGATCCGACAATAAAATCAATGCTCACAATGTTGGATTCTATTCAGCATACTTTTAAAGATAAAACAGATATTTGGGACAAGCTAAACAAGATTAGCTTTCATTACATAGAACTACAAAACTTCGGTCTTTCCGATGACTTGTATATCAAGATGAACGCAAGAGGTAAGCATCTTACTGATTTTGAAAATTTCAAAGCAAAGTTTGAGCAACGCATAAAACAAAATAAGTGGGAAATGAACGTAAACCCTACTGCAATATTCTCATATAAAATTGATACGGATTGGACAAATTTGTTTTGGAGTTATCGTGATGACAAAAATAAAATTGACAAAAGCATTTTAAAATTTTTGGCAAATTCAGCAATTCTTTTTTATGCTCAAAGTTTAGAAATATATAATGATAAGTATGAAAAAGAAAATGTGCGAAATGAGCTTGAAATTAAAAGCAAAAATAAAAACATTACGGATGAGGCAGTAAATAGAGAACGAATAGAACGAAGAATCGCAAAACTATTTAATGATTTCAGCACAATACAGGCAGAGGATTTTACTACAAAAGAAGCATTTGAATATTTGAAAGAATGCTTGGAAATTTATTGCAAAGACAATAATGATAAGTTAAATACTGAATTGTTACTTTGGGATTATATAAGCAAAGACAGTAGCTTATTTAAGGACTTAATAAAAGTTGATAATTCACCAACATATAAACAACGAGTTTTATTTTATGCTCAAAGCAACTATGTGAAAAATGTTGGTAGCAAAATTACTGTTGAAACTTTCGCTGATTGGTTGAGAGTAGTTAGAAATATTATTGAAAATGCCACTATTGATAGTTCAGCGACATTTATGGGTGCAATAAATTTGATTAAAGAATTATCAAATGGTTGTAATGATGTTTATGATTTTCTTTCTAAAAATTCAATTCAATCAAAATTTGCCGAAGAACAATTAAAAGAGGAAATAAGAAAG
Organism: uncultured Bacteroidaceae bacterium; assembly: GCA_964550265.1. Taxonomy (GTDB): domain Bacteria; phylum Bacteroidota; class Bacteroidia; order Bacteroidales; family DTU049; genus GWF2-43-63. The sequence continues at coordinate 1,816 of CAZJYL010000020.1, read as the reverse complement.
TCAAAATTGATTGTTAGTAATACTGAGATTAAAACAATCCTATTTGAACTTGAGGACACTTTGTTTTGCAAAGGCACAATTAATTGGTGTTTAGAGTGCTCAGAAAAAGTTGAAGAATTGAACAAAGTTAAAGGAATAATCGATTCGCATTTGAGTCAAAATAATATTTCAAACTTGTTTCGCAGAGCATTGTTGACAATTGGAAATAATGATTTTTATAATTATTGGGGTACTTGGAGTTACAACACGAACACTCATAAAAGATGCCTTATTGAAAGCCGAAATGAATTAAAAAACAGTTTCACTAAAAATTATTGGTTTGATAATTACTTAAAACCATTAATTATTCAGCTTTGTAATAATGGTAATGACCTGCAAATTATTGTAGATTCATATACTTGCACGGAAGATATGCCAAATTGGAAAAGTAGGTTGATAAAAGAACCAGATTTATTAGATAATTATTGTCAAGGGCATTATGTGGGAATTACAGATGATAACAAGCAATGCTATTTATATGGTTGGAAGAAAAGACCTGCCAGCAGAGATGAATGTTATCTCGTGGAGTAAAACATACTAATAAATACAAAATTAATTATGTCAAAAAGAGGCTACATATCAAGATACTTGCTCATTCTAAAAAAATTGAAAGTAAAACCTTATTCAACTTATGAAGAATTACAAGCCTACATTGAAAACCAATTTGATTTTTTGCAAATGCAAGACGATACGCTGAATATTGGTTTTTCAAAACGGACTCTGCAAAGGGATTTGAAAGAAATCAGAAATGTTTTTGGAATTGATATAGAGTATTCAAAAACGAACAAAGGTTATTACATAAGCCAAAGCGAAACAGAAAATATGAACTTTCAAAGAATGATTGAAGCCTTTGATATGTTCAATTCATTAAACCTTGCACAAGACTTGACACCTTTTATTCACTTGGAAAAACGCAGACCTCAAGGAACTGAAAACTTGTACGGTTTGCTTCACGCAATCAAGAATAAACTTAAAATCAAATTCACTTATCAGAAGTTTTGGGAAGAAGAATTAAGCCAGCGTTTGGTTGAACCTTATGCGTTGAAAGAATTTAAAAATCGTTGGTATATATTGGCGAAAGACAGCAAAGACAATAACATCAAAAGTTTCGCTCTTGACCGTTTGACAAATCTTGAAATCACAACGCAACATTATCAATATCCCGACAATTACAGCATTGAACAAAATTATCGCTATTGCTTTGGAATTATCAGTCCAAATGGTTCAGACCCGCAAGACATCATTTTATCATTTGACCCATTTCAAGGAAAATACATCAAAACATTGCCGTTACACGAAACGCAAGAAGTTTTGGTGGACAACGACCAAGAAACGAGAATAAAACTCAAACTTTGTTTGACACACGACTTATTTATGGAATTGTTATCATTTGGCGACAATATGAAAGTAATTGAACCAAAAAAATTATCAGATGAAATCAAAGAAGCACATAAAAAGGCATACAAACAATATTAGCCGACACACAAGGTCAAGCACATTTGCAAACCACACAAGCCGACACGCTGCCCAAAGTTTGCAAAAGAGCTTGCCCTTTACCCACGCAGACAAAATTGAATTAAAAAAAATCTCCTCCCCTTCTGAAAATAAAAAATATGCATACGCTCAACCCGACACGGACAGACAAAAAAACAAACAGACAATGATACTTAAACTAAAGACTGACAATGGTTTACAAGGACGAGCAGACAGAACACCAGCTGCCAACATCACCTATACGCAAGCAGGGGTTTCGTGCTTCGTAGGACAGGAAAGTGGT
>CAZJYL010000019.1:0-16646 GCA_964550265.1 uncultured Bacteroidaceae bacterium | reverse complement strand
GCTCTGGTAATGACCGCCACACCCATACCACGCACCCTTGCACTTACTTTTTACGGCGATCTGGATGTGAGCATTATTGACGAGCTACCACCGGGGCGGCAGGAAATAATTACCAAATTCTTTTATGACGACCAGCGGTATTGGGTTATAGAAATGATGCAAAAGCAAATAGAAAACGGCAGACAGATTTATGTTGTTTATCCGCTCATTAAAGAATCTGAAAAACTTGACCTGGTGGCACTCGAAAACGGATACGAAGGAATTATACGCGATTTTCCCATGCCTAAATACGAAGTAGGAATAATGCATGGGCGAATGTTGCAGGAAGAAAAGGATTTTGTTATGGACAGATTTGTCAGGGGAATAACAAATATTCTTGTTTCTACAACAGTAATAGAAGTTGGCGTTGATGTCCCCAATGCTTCGGTTATGATTATCGAAAATGCCGAACGCTTTGGATTATCCCAATTGCATCAACTACGCGGCAGGGTTGGCCGTGGGAAATTTCAATCATACTGCATTCTTATTGGCGGAAAAAATCTAAGCGATGATGCCAAAACAAGGCTGCGTTCAATGCTGGAAACCACCGATGGATTCAAAATTGCAGAAGCCGACCTTAAATTACGCGGGCCCGGAGATATGATGGGAACAAGACAGAGCGGAGAATTTGAATTTGAGCATCTGGATGTTGTACGCGATAATGATATAATAACCTTTGCACGAAAAATGTCCGAGAAAATATACAACGAAGACCCAACCCTTTCAAAACCCGAACATTTATGCCTTAAAACCGCATTAAAAGAACGTTATAAAGGCATTTCGCTATCGGACATAGCTTAATAGTTTTCTCGCCACGCGTAATTCATGGCAAAACAAATTACAATCAAAAAGTCCTATTTGCCAAAACCTGTCTTTTCAAAAACAAAATTCAATTTTGAATCATCATCAGCATATCCATCTATCCAGTCTATTTTTATCCCGCGCTTTTCCATTCTCCTGAACCATGTGCTCTGTCTCTTGGCAAATTGATGTATTGCCGTTTCCAACTGCCTGTACATATCCTGATATGAAATATCATTGTTCAAAAATCTGCTTATATAGCGATATTCAAGTCCGAGCGAATTAAGCCACGACAGCGAAACACCTGAATCAATCAAGGCTTTAACTTCATCTATCATTCCGTTTTGTAAGCGGCTTTCCAACCTGCTACTTATTCTTTGCCTGATTATTTCGCGCGGATAGTCAATACCGAAAACAAAAAGTTTGTTTATTACCAAAGGTTCTTGATCATTTTCTTTCCTGCCTGGATATTTCAAAACTTCAAGCCGCCTTATTAACCTGTGGTGGTTACATTTGTCTTCATCGGAAAGAATTCCTCCCAGCTTATCAATTTCTTCAGCTAATTTTGAATTGTCGTAATCGGCAACCGAATTTCTGAACTCTTCGTTTTGTTTTGCCGGATTAAACAAATAATCAAGCAATAAGGTTTCGATATACAAACCTGTGCCTCCGCAAATAATGGGAATATGTTTTCGTGTTTCAATATCAACAGCGGCAGCTATGGCATCAGATTTAAATTTGAAAGCATTATAGGCCTCACCGGGATTTAAAATGTCAATTAAATGATATGGAATTTGAACCCCATTCAGATCATATTCCGACAAATCTTTTCCTGTTCCAATATCCAAACCCCTATAAACCTGACGACTATCTGCACTGATTATTTCGCCATTCAAGGCATGGGCAACTTTTACGGCAAAAGCTGTTTTACCCGTTGCAGTCGGTCCAAGAATTACTATTAACTCATGTATTTCCATACCGGATTTTTCAAGTCGTTGCGCAATGCGAAATAATAATCATATAGTTTAATTAAAAACTTCTCTTCAATTTCAGTTAAACAAGCCAACAGCGTTTTTAACTGCTCTACCGACAAATTATGCAGTCCATGCGGTGTTTCGCTTTCAATGGTTTTGTCTTCGATATGAAGTGGAGAATTTATGTTATTGTCTTTTCCCACATCAAGCAAGTTGTTAAAAGAAATATCAAATATAGCCAATAAATCTGCAATGCTTTTCAGTTCATTTGCATTTACGGGCTGATTTGCCTTAACGTATTTGTATATTGCAAAGGCGTCTGCTTTTTGATAGCATGCATGAATAAAACGAATCAGTTGCGGATGGTTTTGCAAAAGCTTTTCATATTCAATATCAGGAAAAACCTTAAGTATCCGGTCAGCCGCTGTTTGATTGTTTGCAATAAACAACTCGCCGAAAGACCTGCAAGCATTTTCTATATCATTAAACAATGCAGGTTGATAAATCGGATAACGTTCAAACTGACCCAACGCACCCAAGGCAACAGTAGGTCCTGTCCCAAAAATGACTCTGTGTGATTTTCTGGAAGAAGGATAAACTTTTGTATCACAATAAGGAATGATTACACCAACCTTCCTTAATTTCATCATGAAATAAAAATCCTCGCCCGATGAGGTTGCCGCTATACCTCTTATTTTGCGATAGGCAGAAACACGTGCTGCCATTGCACTGCCAATAGGCGTGTAAGAATAAGGATGTTTTATTCTCAATAAATTTATTGCATAGCTGCGTAGATAAATTTCGTATCGAAGCATTGATTTTTTATGCTCATCATCGCCTTGTAATCTGTGAAAGTAAGGTAAAGCTATAGCCGAAGCTTTAGGGAAAAGCAAAAATTGCCTTACTATTTCGCTCAGGTAATTTGATTCCACTCGGGTATCGGCATCAAGCGAAACAATTATATCGTCTTCATCAGCAATATCATTAGCCTGGTCCATCAAAACCTTTCTTGCCCACCCCACTCCGCCACGCTGATAATCCCAGCCGTTTCCCTTCGTGCATTTATCAATAAGTATAAGCTTAATTTTATGCAATTCGCAAAACGATTGCACATAAGCCATTGTTTCAACATTATTAATGCAAATTTCCTTTTTTGCTTCATCGTCCCACCATGCGTCGGGTTGATTGACACAAACCAGCAAAGTGAAATCGGCGTATTCCTGTTTTGAAAGATCTTGCAAAACTCCGGTAATAAAATCTTTTTCGTTTAAAGCAGGAATAGTTACAAAAACGTGCATTAATACAATATTATTTGTGTTGCAATGCCAATGAGGGATTAATGTGTCGAATAATTATGGCAGGTATCATAACTGCCAGCATGGAAACCGAAAACACGCCCAGATTAACAAACAAAATATAATCAAGTTGAACTAAAACCGGAATATGGTCAAGATAATACATTTCCTGATTTAAAGGGAATACCGATGTGAAGTGTTGCAAAAATATCAGCCCCAATCCAAACAAATTTCCGAATAAAACTCCCCTGAATAAAAGACGTGCCGAAACACGGACAAAAATTTCCCTTATCATTCTGTTATTTGCACCTAAGGCTTTGAACAGACCAATCAGAGGAATACGTTCCAAAATTAAAATCAGAATTATTGAAATAATATTTATAATTGCTACAATAGTCATTAATACAAGAATGATATAGACATTTGAGTCTAAAAGCGAAAGCCAGTCGAAAAACTGAGCCTGTCTGGTAACAATATCCAAAGCCTCCAGATCATAATCTATGGTGTTGTTGACATCTGTTAAAACCTCGCCAAGTTTGTCAAAATCAGAAATCATTATTTCGTATCCGCTCACAAGAGAATCGCCCCACCTGTTTAGTTTTTGCAAATGTCTTATATCGCACAATGCATAAATATTGTCGAACTCGGACATGCCGCTATTATATATTCCGCACACCGAAAATTTACGGCCTCTTGGCTGTATTTCATCTTTTATCATGAAATAAACCCTTAAGGGGCTGCCTACGTGCAAGTCTAGCATAGAGGCAACCCGCTGCGATATCAATACGTCATTCGATATTGTATCTGTAAAATAAGGAAGTCTGCCCTCTACAAGATTCTTGTTTAAAAAAGAAAAGTCAAAATCATTGTTAACGCCCTTCATTACAATACCGTGCAAATTGCTGTCGGTTTTTATCAAACCACCTTTTTCAATAAATGGCGAAATGCTTTTAATATTGTCAATTTGGGATAAGGAATTTATATCATCACGATTGGCCGCAATAGGATTTTGCTCAATAGACTGATTTGTATCAAACGGCCTTATTTGAATGTGTGCGCCAAAACCAACCAGTTTTTCGCGTACTTCGTGCTGAAACCCGCGGACAATTGCAAAGGCAATCAGCATGACGGATATACTTAATGCTATGCTAAATGAAGATACCCGAATTACGGGACCCGTAACACTTTTCGACCTCCCCACTGTAAGTCTGCGTGCTATAAAACCTGAATGATTCAAGCGATTGAGTTTGTGCAAATGTAATAAATAAAGAGAAATTACTGTTTATAAAAAACATAAACAATATGGTGCCGCAAAGTTGCCGTTTATTCATTGTTTTTGTTTAATTTCGTTTTAAAATGATACGCTTTTATTTATTTATATTTTTATTTTTTCAAATTGCTTTAGCTGATGCACAATCAACGGAAGTGATATTTGAAACCGTATATGATTCCACTGTAATTACGGGTGCAGAACAGCTGGATAAATATCTGCATCTTCTGCAGAACAAAAGGGTTGCCATGGTGGTTAACCACACCTCGATGATTGGCCCCCGTCACGAAGTTGACTCACTGCATTCATTAGGTATTAACATAACCAAAATTTTTGCTCCCGAACATGGTTTCAGAGGGGACTTGTCAGATGGCGCTATTGTGCACAGCAACAAAGACAGCCTTACTGGTATTAACGTGGTTTCATTGTTCGGTAATTCTTTCAAGCCTTCACAAAAAGAATTAACCGATGTTGATATTGTGGTTTTCGACATACAGGATGTTGGTGTACGCTTTTACACTTTTATATCAACAATGCATTACGTAATGGAAGCCTGTGCCGAATATAACATTCCCATTATTATTTTAGACAGACCAAATCCAAATGGTCATTTTGTTGATGGTCCGGTTCTCGATCCTGCTTATCGTAGTTTTGTGGGAATGCATCAAATACCAATTGTTCATGGGCTTACTGTTGGTGAATTAGCCCTGATGATTAATGGGGAAAAATGGCTTAAAGATGGCTTGCAGTGCAACCTTACTGTCATTCCATGTCTGAACTGGAATCATAAAAAATTATATCAGTTGCCGGTTAAGCCTTCGCCCAATCTGGTTTCGATGGAAGCGGTATATTTATATCCGTCTTTAGGATTATTCGAAGGGACAATTATAAGTGTAGGACGCGGAACCATGAGAGCTTTTGAAATAATAGGTCATCCGTTAATTAAAGATACTGAATTTTCTTTTGTTCCCAAGCCAATTCCGGGCATGTCCGACAAACCTCCGCTTGAAGGTGAAAGATGTTATGGCTACGATTTGAAATTTTTTGCAGGCTCTTATCTTAAATACAAAGGAGAAATATTTCTTACATGGCTTATTGATTTATATGCCCAATTAAAAGACAATGAACAGGCAACATCATTTTTTAAGGCTAAAACATTCGACCGTCTGGCAGGGTGCAGCCAGTTGCGAAAACAGATTATAAATGGTGAAAACAACGACGAGATTCATAAATCATGGCAAAAAGATTTGGAAACATATAAAATAAAACGAAAAAAGTATTTACTGTACGAAGATTTTGAATAAAATGGCAAAGCAAACAAAAACAGCAAAACCAATTATTAAAACAGATTTTGATGCCAAAAACATTCAAAAAACACAAACGCTTTTAATTATTGTTTTAGGTATTATTTTATATGGCTGGACTCTTACTTTTGATTATGCCCTGGATGACACTTTGATGATAACGGGCAATAAGTTTACCCAGCAAGGATTTAAAGGAATACCTGATATATTTTCTTCAGATGCATTTGAAGGTTTTTTTGGCAGCAAAGGGCAAGTTGCAGGCGGACGATATCGTCCTTTCACTCATTTTATTTTTGCGGTGGAAACAGAATTATTTGGCTTTAATCCGTTTGTTGGACATTTATTCAACCTGATAATGTATATTACATTATTGCTTTTTTTATTTAATTTTCTAAAACGACTTTTCAGCAAGTTTTCAAATAACAACGTTTTATTATCTTTTCCTTTTGTTGTTACAGTTTTGTTTGCTGCTCACCCACTCCACACCGAAGCCGTATCCAATATTAAAGGCTGCGACGAAATTATTACAATGCTTTTTGCCATTATTGCAATGATGCTTTTGTATGACTATGTAGTTGATAAGAAAAAATGGCGCCTGATACTTGCATCTTTCACTTATTTCATTGCACTGCTGTCAAAAGAAAATGCCATTACATGGATAGTTGTTTTTCCTTTCATACTTTGGTTTTTCACAGATGCAAAAAAGTTTGATTATTTTGCAACTATGAGTGTTTTGCTTATTCCTGCCATGGCGTTTATGTTTATACGTGCAAATGTTGTTGGCGGAGTGCTGGAAACAGATATAGCACCCGAACTTTTGAACAACCCTTTTATCTATTCAACAAAAGCCCAGGAAATCGCCACAGTATTATTTACATGGCTTATATATTACAAATTAATATTGTTTCCCCATCCACTTACCCACGACTATTATCCAAAACAAATAGCAATTACCGATTTTGGAAATCCTTTGGTGTGGCTTTCGATAGCAATTGTAATTTTTTCAGCCATTATTTTTATCCGTGGATTAAAAAACAAGTCAATTATATCTTTTGGTATTTTAATATTTTGGGCCACTTTTTCCATATCTTCAAATCTCTTGTTCAATATCGGAACTTTTATGAACGAGCGCTTCATGTTTGTTCCCCTATTGGGTATTTTCATAATAGCAGGATACTATTTTGACAAACTCTATAGCAAGCAAAAGTGGATAGGCATTGCTTTCTGGATACTTATAGGTTTGTATTCATTAAAAACCATTACGCGCAGTATGGTCTGGGAAAACAATAAAACTCTTTTTCTTACTGACGTAAAAACATCTTCGAATAGTGCCAAAGTAAATGTTTCGGCTGCCGAAGTTTTATTAAGCGAAGCTGATGCCGAAAAAAATGTCAATAAACAAAAAATGCTGGCCGGCGAAGCTTTGACATATCTTAACCGTGCCGAAAAAATTCATCCTGACTATTTTGGAGTTTATGACCTTAGAGGAAAAGCATATTTCTTTCTTGGCAACTTTAAATCATCCTTGAACGATTATAAAATCTGTGTGGAATTAGACAGCAGCAAACAAACTGTTTATAACAATATATACCTTGTCGGATTAGCTGCATTAAACAACAATAATTTTGCAACAGCAATAGAGGCATTTAAATATCTTGTTCCTTTTCAGCCCGACTCAGCCCGAAATTGGTTTCAAATGGCAATTGTTTATGATCAGCTGGGCATGATACCTGAAAGCTTTTCGTGTATAGATTCTGCTTTAAAAGTTGACAGCCTTTATGCTCCGGCATGGAACAAAGGAGGTGAATTGTACGGGCGGGTTAAAAACGATTTATTAATGTCGGAAAAATATTTACTGAAATCATATTCCATAAACCCAAACAATTCGTCGGTGCTGGAAAACCTTGGCGTTTTGTATGGGATTATGAAAAAATTCGACCTGTCGGTTCAGTTTTTATTAAAAGCAAATGCCATAAGCCCGCAAAACAAGCAAATACTCAGCAACTTGAGTACTTCGTATAATGCACTGGGCAAAAAAGACAGCGCAGATTATTACCTGCAAAAGGCAGCAGAAATTAAGTAATGGTTATTTATTTTAATCGAGAGGAATTTATTTTTTATTTCTCGTCTTCTTCCAGAATTTTTTTCTTTTCTTTTTCAAATTCGGCCTGAGTAATTACATTTTCATCCAGTAATTGTTTTAGTTCTTTCAGCCTGTCAGCTTTAGATTTTGGTTGATTTTGCTGAATATCCGTATTGTAAATTTGTTGCTCGTTATTATTACCTGGTATTAACTCATAAATATGTACAGGTTTATACTTCATAATCCATAAAAATGGCACTAATAAAAACAAACCACCAATAATTGCACCAACATCAACTGCTTCGTTTCTGGAAAAACTAGCATAAAGCGGTTCAAATCCTTCTTTTTCCAATTTAATATCGTTAGTACTGCCAACTATTTTTGTGTCGCTATGTGTATATGGTGTAGTTCCGACAAATTCACCGTTTATATATACTTTCGCACCACTAGGGACAGACCTAATTATGGTTGTACTCACACAACTTGTAAATAATATGGAACATACAAGTAAGAGAGATATGGTTTTTTTAATTTTTCTTATTTTTTTCATCTGATTAATTTTAACAAAGATAAAATATTATCAGTTAAATTTGTTTTTTACTTAAATTATTTTTCAATATCAATGCTTGTTTAAACAAGTTATACAAGATGATATGTGTTATCATTTATTTAGAAAACAAAAAGAACATATTCTACATGAATATGTGGTATTAGAAAAATTATTGATAATCTGAAGTCATAAAAAAAGCCGCATAAAGCGGCTTTATAACTAATATTGAAAACTATTTTTCTAATCGAGTTGAAAAGAAAGAACGATAAACAAAAATCAATGCAATTACGATGAAAAATATTCCGACATATTTTGCAATATCGCGAAATGAATCACTGATAGCTATTTCCATTGCAAGTAATCCGAATAATGTTGTGAATTTTATTATCGGATTAAGGGCTACCGAAGAAGTGTCTTTAAAAGGGTCACCTACTGTATCGCCAACAACGGATGCTGCATGAAGATCAGTACCTTTTTCTTTTAGGTCAACTTCAATTACTTTTTTGGCATTATCCCATGCACCTCCGGCATTTGCCATAAAAACAGCCTGAAATAATCCAAACAGAGCAATTGAAATAAGATAACTCACAAACATTGCAACGGGGGCATTATAACCGTTCTCTCCGGGAGCAGATAAAAAGGCAATTCCGAGAGCGAAAGAGAAAATGACAATAAAAATATTAAACATACCTTTTTGCGCATAGTTTGTACAAATACCCACTACTTGCTTGGAGTTGTTGGTGTCAGCCTTTTTTGGCGCCTTTGGATCCAAATTAATGGTTTTTTTAATAAAATCTACAGCACGGCCGGCACCGGTAGTAACTGCTTGTATAGATGCACCGCTAAACCAAAATACCACAGCACCGCCTAATATAAACCCAAGAATTGAATATGGATTAAGAATGCTGAGAATGGTTTCCGGTTCTACTCCCAAAGCTTCTTTTATAACTAAGATTAAAGAAAAAATCATTGTAGTGGCACCAACAACCGCCGTTCCGATCAAAACCGGTTTTGCAGTTGCTTTAAATGTATTTCCCGCACCATCATTAGATTCAAGATAATGTTTGGATTTTTCAAAATCAGGGGTAAAACCAAAATCTTTTTCAATTTCTTCCTTTACATTCGGAACTTCTTCTATCAGTGAAAGTTCGTAAATAGACTGAGCATTGTCGGTAACAGGTCCATAACTGTCAACTGCAATAGTAACAGGCCCCATACCCAACATGCCAAATGCAACAAGTCCAAAAGCGAAAATCGAAGGAAAATCCATTATATCACTCAGGCCATAACCACTGGCAAAATATGCTACTGACATTAAAACGACAAAAACAAGGCCTTGCCAGAAAGCACTGAAATTACCTGCAACAATGCCGGAAAGTATATTCAATGAGGAACCGCCTCTTCGTGAAGACTCAACCACCTCTTGAACATGTGCCGATTTTGGGCTGGTGAAAATTTTAGTGAATTCAGGTATTAAGGCAGCGCCAAGAGTTCCTGCCGATATTATGATACTAAGCGTAATCCATAAATTATCGGGTAAATTTCCAATAATAAGATAGCTTATGGCAAATGTAACTATTATGGAAAAAATTGAAGTAATCCATACCAGAGACGTTAAAGGCTTTTCAAAATCAAGGTCATCAGCATTATGATACTTTGCACGACTGAGCACATTGTTTATTGCAAACGAAGCAACCGAAGTTATAATCATCAGGGCGCGCATAACAAAAATCCATGTAAGAAGCTGAACCTGATAATCAACGTTGGTAATTGCAAGTAAAATAAAAGAAACCAAAGCAACACCAGTTACCCCATAAGTTTCAAATCCGTCAGCAGTTGGTCCAACACTATCTCCTGCATTATCTCCAACACAATCTGCAATTGTACCAGGATTCCGAGGGTCATCTTCGCCTATTTTGAAAATCACTTTCATTAAATCAGAGCCAATATCGGCTATTTTTGTAAAAATACCTCCTGCTATACGCAAAACCGAAGCTCCAAGCGATTCACCAATGGCAAAACCTATAAAGCTGGCTCCTGCATATTTTCCCGGAACAAACATCAGAATTATAAGCATTATCAATAATTCTAAACTTATAAGCATAACTCCTATGCTCATCCCCGCATTTAACGGGATATTCAACAATTTAATAGGTTTACGTTCCAATGAGGCAAAAGCCATTCTGGAGTTAGCCAATGTATTCATTCTGATACCAAACCATGCAACTGAATATGAGCCTAAGATACCAATAACCGTCCAACCTAATATCATCAATACGCCGCCAATGCCAAATCCTTCAGAAAGAAACCCAAAATAAAACCCTACTGCTGCGCCAATAAAAAGAAATAAAATAAGCAGAAATCTTCCTTGGCGGATTAAATATGTTTTGCTTGTTTCAAAAATAACCTGTGCAACATCAAGCATTGATTTATGTGCACGTAATTTACGAACTTTCAAAAATTGATATAGGCCAAATAGCATACCAACAACAGTTATCAAAAATCCCCAATACAAAATTGTTGAGTCCTTAATTCCGTCAGGAACAACTAAATCGGCTTCCCCCGCCAAAGAAAGCATTGGTGCAGTCAAAAGAACTGTAAGAATAACAAACGCTTTTCTCATAAACAGATAATTTATTATTTATTTTTTGCAAAAATAGTATAATATTCAATATAATCAATATTTATGACATATTGCATATGCTTTCCAAACGTTTAACGCATAAATATGCAGTTATAACATATTTTAGGACATTGACTTAATTGCTATTTTATATTTACGTAAGCCAAACAAAATAAATGCTTTAGGTAAAATAATATATTTTTAATTTTTAAAATTAATTTGAAATGGCAATAGTATATGAGAGTTTTAAATTTATATTTCAATTAGTATCTTTGCCCAATATTTAAAAGAAGTATGCAAATAATTAAAAGTGATAGTTACTGTAAAGAACTTTTTGCTAACAACTCATGCATTACGGTTGGCACTTTTGATGGCGTTCACCTTGGGCATTCCGAAATATTGCGATTTTTAAAATCAATTTCCATACAAAATCAATTAGACTCCATTGTTTTTACATTTAGCACTCATCCACGTTTTGTTTTAAATGCCGATGCCGATGAACTTAAGATTCTCACAACCCTGGATGAAAAAGCGCAATTACTCGAAGATTTTGGCGTGGATTATCTTTTTGTACAGGATTTTTCATTAGAATTTTCATCTTTACCGGCAGAAAAATTTATACCTGATATTTTAATTGAAAAATTAAAAATGAAAAGTTTGGTTATAGGACACGACCACTCTTTTGGTAAAGACAGAAGCGGCAATTTTGCATTATTGTCGGAACTCAGCAACAAGCACGGCTTTTCATTGATTCAAATACCCGCTATTAGCTCGTCTGGCTTTAATATTAGTTCAACTAAAATCAGAAATACACTTGCCGAATCTGATATTCAAATGGCCAACGAAATGCTGGGATATAATTATTCTTTTATTGGAGAAGTCATCAAAGGAAATGGCATCGGACGCGAACTTGGCTTTCCTACTGCAAACCTGAAATTGTCTGATTCGCAAAAAATTCTTCCTGCACCGGGTGTGTATATAATTAAAGCTGTTTACGAATCAAAAGAATATGAAGGGCTGATAAATATTGGTAACAGACCAACATTCGATGGCTCAGATATTCAGATAGAAGCGCATTTGTTCGACTTTAATGAAGTTGTATATGGTAAAAAACTAAAAATAGAGTTTTTATTGTTTATTCGAAAAGAGATAAAATTTAATTCACGCGAAGAATTGGTTTCACAAATACGAAAAGACAGAGATACGGCGTTTAAGTATTTTGGCAGAATATGTTGAAAAATCCAGGTTATATAATATTAATTATTCTTTCTGCAACATGCCATGCGCAGGAAATTCCTGATTATATACCAACGGGAATGTCCACCTCAATTGTTTATACAGACACAAATCAAATAGCAAGCAATCCGGAAGTTGTTGAATACATAAATTTGTCCAAACAAAAATTAACCTCCATACCCAAAATTGTTTTTCAATGTCCCAATTTACTTTATCTGGATTTAAAACGCAATAAAATTGAAGAAATCCCTCCTGAAATCAATCAGCTGCAAAAACTTAGAGTGTTGAATTTGTCGCGAAACAGAATAGCACGATTACCCAAAGAAATTGGGCAACTGGGGAAATTAAAAACTTTAATCCTGAATCAAAATGAAATTATTGAACTGCCACCCGAAATTGGATTACTAAGCAATTTAGCCGTATTGGATTTATGGGGGAATCAATTAAACAAACTACCCAAAGAAATTGAACGCCTTAGTGAAACTTTGGAATATTTAGATATGCGTGTTATTTTTATGTCGCGTAAGGCTCAGGCTGAAATAGAAGCAATGTTGCCCGAGACAAAAATATATTTTTCGCAATCGTGTAACTGTAAAGATTAAAAACATTAGCCGATTTTTTTAAGTACCTTTGTTATACTTTTTATATGAATATGAAAGAACGTGAACACAATAAAGCCATAGCTGCCATAACTCATGGAGACGTTAACGGCATAGGATATGAAGTAATTTTAAAAACATTAGCCGATAGCAGAATACTGGATTTTTGTACTCCTGTAATTTATGGTAATTCAAAGGCAGCCTCGTACCATCGTAAAACACTTTCCATAAATGATTATCAACTAAACCTGATTAAAGATGCCTCTCAAATCAAAGCAGGTAAGCCATATATAATCAATATCGTAAACGATGAAATAAAAATTGATTTTGGAAAGTCCGATCAATACGCAGGCAAACTTGCTCACATGGCATTAGAAATGGCCATTTCAGACATTAAAAACAAGCATGCCGATATTCTGGTTACGGCTCCGATAAACAAAAGTAATATCCAATCTCCTTCGTATCACTTCCCCGGCCACACTGAATATTTAGCAGAGAAATACAACACCAGTGATTTTATGATGCTTATGATTAGCCCTAATATAAGAATAGGCGTGGTAACAGGGCATTTACCCGTTAATAAAATAGCATCAGAATTATCGGTACCTTTAATAGAGAAAAAAATATCAATCCTTAACCATTCATTAAAATATGATTTTGGCATTTCTAATCCCAGAATTGCTGTTTTAGGCTTAAACCCTCATTCAAGCGATTTAGGACTGATTGGAGATGAAGAAGAAAAAATTATAGAACCGGCTATACGAAAGGCATTTGAAAACCATATCAATGCTTTTGGACCTTTCCCTGCTGACGGTTTTTTTGGCAATGCAACTTTTCGTAACTACGATGCAGTATTGGCGATGTATCACGATCAAGGCATGATTCCGTTCAAAGTTATGGCCTTTGAAGACGGGGTTAATTATACAGCAGGATTACCCATTATAAGAACATCACCCGACCATGGAACGGGCTATGATATTGCCGGTAAAAACAAAGCAAATAGTAGTTCTTTCCGCAATGCCTTATTTCTTGGAGTTGAAATCTTTAACAATAGGCTTAAGTATAATAACGACAATGTTTAGCTGATATGAAATCCGTTTGTTTTTCGGTTAATGAAATTATTTCAATTTGCAATGCCGAGCAATTGCAAAAAACCGAAAATAATAATATTATATCAGAAATTCTAACCGACAGCAGGCATGTTTCCAACAAAAGCAATGCTCTTTTTGTTGCTTTAAAAGGCAGTCGGCATAATGGCCATAATTTCATAAAGGAAGCTTATAATAAAGGTATTCGTAATTTTTTAATTTCTGAAACTGTTGACTTCCTTTCCTCTACCAATAATACCACCGTATTAAAAACCGATAATACGCTGCATTCGCTTCAGGCTTTGGCAGCAGCACACCGTAAAAAATTTAATATCCCGGTTATTGCAATTACAGGCAGCAATGGTAAAACGATGGTGAAAGAATGGCTGTTTCAATTGCTGTCTCCCGATTACAACGTAATACGAAGCCCCAAAAGTTATAATAGTCAGGTTGGAGTACCTTTATCTGTTTTTAATCTAAGTGAAGATAATAATCTTGCAATATTCGAAGCCGGCATATCGCAACCCGGAGAAATGCACTTGCTTGAAAAAATAATTCAGCCAACCATTGGTATTTTCACAAATATTGGCTCCGCTCATGATGAGAACTTTATAGACCACAGGCAAAAAGCTGCTGAAAAACTACAACTCTTTGTCAATTGCAAAAAACTTATTTACTGTTCAGATAATTTTGAGGTTGAGGAAAGATTAATAAATAGCGGCTTAAACAAAAAAATTGAATTGTTATCCTGGGGTTTTAAAAAAGATGCATGGATGCAATTAACGGGCTATTCCGTTTTACATAATGGCACAAAAGTTAATGCAATAAAAAACGGCAACCCCATCAGTATTTTCATACCTTTTATCGACAAAGCATCAGTAGAAAATATTATACATTGCTGGGTGTATTTGCTGTCCGAGAATATTTCCAATGATGTTATTTCCGAACGTATTAAAAAACTTGCCTCAATAGAAATGCGTTTAGAATTAAAAGACGGGAAAAACAGATGTTCAATTATCAACGACAGCTATAATTCCGATATTAATTCGCTTTCTATAGCAATAGACTTTTTAGAAAAGAATAAAGAGTTTAGTAAAAAAACAATTGTTTTATCGGATATATTGGAAAGCGGTCGAAACAGTAATGATTTATGCAAAGACATTGCCCAACTTATTTCTAAGCGAAACATTAACAGATTTATTGGAATAGGCAACGACTTGTTCAGCAATGCCGATAAATTTTCAGGTGAGGCATGCTTTTTTCACAGTACCGAAGAATTTTTGCAATCCTTTGATTTAAGTTTGTTCAGCGACGAAATGATATTGCTTAAAGGAGCAAGGAAATTCGGATTTGAGAGAATAAGCGCACTATTAGAAGATAAAGCACACGAAACAATACTTGAAACCGATCTAAACGCACTTACACATAATATCAATTTTTTCAAAAGCAAGCTGAAAGAAGGGGTTAAGATGATGGCAATGGTAAAAGCTTTTGCATACGGAAACGGAGCAATAGAAATAGCCCGCCATCTGGAATATCATAGATTTGACTATTTGGCAGTAGCCTATGCCGACGAAGGAGTTGCGTTGCGAAATGCCGGCATTACGCTTCCCATAATGGTAATGAGCCCCGAAGAAAATAATTATTATTTTCTTTTCCGCCATAATCTAGAGCCGGAAATATATAGTTTCGACACGCTTGCCAAGTTGATTGACAATATTAAACAATATTCGTCTCTTATAGATTTCAAAGTCCGGATTCATATTAAATTCGATTCGGGCATGCACCGTTTAGGATTTACGGCAAAAGAGCAGGAACAATTATTTTCAATTTTAAAGGAACATAACACCATTATTCAGGTAGCATCGGTATTTTCGCATTTCACGTCTGCTGATGATGCATCAGAAGATTCTTTTACCGAAAAGCAACTGGCAGATTTTCTTAAATTTTCTGATTCCCTCGAAAACTCAATTGGCTATAATGTGATAAAACACATATCAAATACTGCAGGTATCATACGTTTTCCCCATGCACATCTTGACATGGTTCGCATTGGTATTGGCATGTATGGCATAGATCCATCGGAAACGAACAGCAATATGTTGCAGGCAGTAGTTTCACTTAAAACAAAAATATTGCAAATCAAACATATTGATGCGGGTGAGACTGTTGGATACTCCCGAAAAGCAAAATCCGACAAGCCTCGTGCCATTGCAACATTAGCCATAGGTTATGCTGACGGTTTGCATCGCAACATGGGAAATGGAGCATGGAGTGTTTTTATAAAGGATAAAAATGCTCCCATAATTGGAAATATATGTATGGATATGTGTTTTGCAGACATAAGCGAAATTGATGATGTTAAAGAAGGAGATGAAGTTGAAGTATTCGGAAAACACAATTCGCTTACATTATATGCGAAAACCATGGGCACTATTGCATACGAAGCTTTAACGTCAGTTTCTGCAAGAGTAAAAAGAATATATATTCAGCAGGATTAATTTTTGTTTTTTTTAGTTTATCAACGCTGTTTTAAGATAAAATAAAAACCTTTCACATTTTACGTGAAAGGTTTCAAAAAAAGTTTTTCCTGTATAAAGGTTATAACAACTTACTCCACATTCCCCTGAATATGCAGCACAATAACTGATTTGTCGGGGTCATTTGTTATAACGGTAATTGTTTTATGCTGATTTCCTTTTCTTCCCGCAGTATTGAAAACAGTTTTTATTTCGCTTTTTTCGCCTTTTTTCAAAATTGTTTTTAATGGATCAGTAGCAGTAC
>CAZJYL010000018.1:0-16898 GCA_964550265.1 uncultured Bacteroidaceae bacterium | reverse complement strand
AATTAAACCTAATTTTGAAAAACAAAAAAGTTGCATTTGTGACTTGAATTCAGCACTCTATGAAAACCCTTTTTAACCAATTTGAAATTCGAATATGCAACAGTCTGTGTTACTGCGAATTACCCCCCCCCCCATGAAATCAGTGTGAGTGTGAGAGCGGGAGTGAGAGCGGGGTGTGGTGAAAGCGAAAAAAACGCACGAACACATCTGCACCGGAAATGTAAGTTTCTTTTGTTGTTGATGATATTGTTTGTTGTGCCTGTGGGGAAGGTAGTTGGGCAAACAAATTGTCAAACAGCTACAGTTCTTTCGTATTCATCTAATTGTAATGAAAAGTTTACAATGCAAGAGGCTGATACAAATATTTTTTTCTCATTTATAGCTGAAAGAGACAGTGCACAACTAATAATTTCTTACCAAGATTCTATTGCAGGATTTGTTTATGTATATGAAAACGATTGTAATTCTGTTGCTGTTTTGACTAAGCAAATATCGAATGTGATTTCTTTACCTGAATTGACATCTGGGAATTCTTACATTATTAGAATTCAAAAAAACAGTGCGACAACATTTCATTTCTATGCATATTTAAAGAATACGTTATTCTATTATCCAAATCAAATATTACTTGAGCCAAATGATTATACTCCTTGCTGCGGTCAAACGCTTCATATAACCTTAAACATGGCTCAGACTGATAATTCAATATTCAATCATGAAGGTTGCATGAGTTTATTTTATAGTGTAAATGGCAGTGCAAGTAGTCTAAATGGTTTGTGGTATTATATTACAGACATTACGTTTCCTCCATCCCAAGTAGATGTGTATTGGACACCACCTTGCGTCAATCCTGACCCATATTATGCTAATCAAGGTATTGATTATTATTATTTAGGTTATACATGGACTGAAGAAACTAATTCTGGTTGCCAACCAACTAACATGTGTGCTTTTTATGGCACTTATTCAAATCATCAGGCTATTCAGGTTATTAATCCTCAGATATCCATTTCAGCCACTCAAAATCCTGTTTGTATCGGTGAATGCAGCAACCTCACTGCATCCGGCGGTGTATCTTACAGTTGGAATACGGGCCAAAACACAAATCCGATAACTGTTTGTCCGCAGGTAGCGACAAACTATAATGTTACTGGGACTGACGGCTACGGATGCTCAGGTACGGCATCGAAAACAATTAATGTTGATTATCCTAAGCCGGATTTCACAGCATCGCCCAATCATGTTTGCATAGGCAATGCCATTAACTTCGTTGGTGAATCAACCTGTGAAGGAAGCATCGATTCATGGTTGTGGCAATTTGGTGATGGGTCTGCAGCAACTGGACAAAACACTTATCATTACTATTATAGTTCCGGAACATTCCATGTGACACTCACCGTGGCTGATGCTTACGGAAATACATATTCCAAAACACGATCAGTATATGTATATCCAAAACCAGATCACATCGTGTTATCTGGCGTTTTCAATGATTGTGATGCATCGAAAATACATTATACAATCGACAATGCTTCCATTTACGATTCGTATTTTTCATGGGAAATACCTGCTGGCAGCGGAATTTTCTTCGATAATCATCAAACCACAATTGCATCATCAAGCTCATCTCAAATAATCATTTGGAACACTCCATTGACTCAGCCTGTTCCAATAATGGTTACAGCTTGCAACAAACAAGGATGCTGCATAACTGATACCTTTTATGTTTATCCTTGTTGTGATAAATATGCAGATTTAACTTTTAATAATACACCTATTACTGGGATTTCAACCAATCCGGTAGTTGGAGAACTATTTATTATTAACGGAACTTGTCAGATTCCTTCATCAATTGAATTTCAGAATTGTACCTTTTTGATGGGTGGTGGAGCTAAACTTGAAATTCCGGATAATGTTAATGCAACTTTTACTACTTGCAATATATCTGGTTGCGGTTATATGTGGGATGGAATTTATCTTTTTGCGGAACACAGCAATGTAACCATACAAGCTAATTCTGTCATAAAGCATGCCGAGAAGGCTGTTGTCTGTAATTCCTGCGGGAAATATAAAATATTGAACAGTACTTTTGATCTTAACTATAGAAACATTGTCGTTAACCCGTGCAATCAGATACTGCTCAATGAAATACATGGGTCAACTTTCACTTGCAGCAACAGCGGCTATATGCTTTTCCCTCATCAGGGGAAACGAACCTACAGTGCCATTGAAGCCAATTCTGTGAGAATGATGTTTGTGGGTCAGTCTAATAATGGAATTATTGATAACACTTTTTCAAAAATCAGTGGTGGAATTCTGCTAACAAATACTTCTGCGGAAATTAAAAACAATAGTTTCAGCGGAATCAATATTGCTCTGTTCCAGCCAACTCTACCAGCTATTAAAGTTGTGAATTCGAATGCCGGAATTGGTACAATTCAATCTTACAATATGATTATCGGTGGTGCTAATGCAATTGATGGAAATGTTTTTACAAATTGCAACAAGGGTATCGATATTCAGTATGGGCGCAGATCACTGATTCAAAACAACAGGTTTACCAAAACAATGGTTCCGGTTTATTTTGCTTTTTGCACAAAAGAGGCTAAAACCGATGTGCTTAATAATCGCATTACCAATGCCTCGACCGGAATATATGCCTATCGCAACAAAAACAGTAAAAACGATATTTCCAACAATACTATTTCGTGGAACGGAAACTTCTTTCCCGGAACAGGAATCAGGATAGAGACAGTTCTGACTGACAATGAAATCTACAATGTGTCTTTCAACAACATCAGCCGAGTACGTGTTGGAATTTTTACCAATTCAGTTGGTTATTCAACGCTACGTGAAAATCATATTATAAATATCCCAGGGAATGTTTATTTTCCGGCTTATGGCATTCGCACGCTGGGAGGTGAAAAGCTGACCGTTTACGGCAACAGCATTGTTGGTCCGGCACAGGCAGCCAATAATAGCTATGGTATTTCAATGAGCATGAGCGGTGGCTCCCGAATCGAATGCAACAGTGTTGAGAAATGCCACCACGGCCTGAATTTTGATGGACAGATGCCTTCGGAAGTATATCGCAATGCCATGCGGAAAAATTTCTATGGTGTTACTTTTACCAACGGTGGCATTATTGGTCCGCAGGGAAACACCGGTTATCCCAGTGATAACACATGGAAACAAAATTCATACGATGGCTGGAGCTTTTATTCCTATGGCGATCAATCTCCTTTCCATGTGAGAACTTCGTTGCCATTCCCGGGTAATATTGCTGCGTATATTCCAAATTTTCCACAAACGAATGTAATACCTCTTGGATCGAATTACTCAGCTCCGGTAAAAAATCAAGATGCAAGTGGTACAATCCAGATGTGTAGCCTATCATTACCAGATCCTACTCTTCCAATCGGATTTAAAAAACAGGTGGCGAAGAATCAGATACCGTACAACATGTATCCGCAGAGCGAATCATGGCAGGCAAAAAAGGATGTGTATGGCATATTGAAAAGTGATACTCTGTTTACTTATCTGACTGACACTGTATTAACCCAGTTTGTGGATAGCATGATGTTTTCGCCGGTTGAGGAACAGAAGTCGGCCGCCGCTTTTTACTCAAATGACGGCATAGGTATAGCTCAATTACTCAACAACGCTTCGGCAGCCAACACCCTCACGGAGCAAAGTCTGAAAACCCTGAACAACATTGCTTTTCGGGCCGATACTGTTGCTTTAGCATATACTTCGTCCGAAATATCATGGTTGCAGTTCATGGCTGCACAATGCCCGTATGAATATGGCCCGGCCGTGTATATGGCCCGCGCCATGCTTGCTCCGGTTGATACCACTGTTTATTTCAATATGTGTGAATTGGAAAGTGAAAATAACAAAAGCGCTGAGACAATAAACGAGGATGTTTATGAAAGTGATATTGATATTTCGGTTTTCCCTAATCCAGCCAATGATAAATTTCAGATTTATGCTGAATCATTAAGCCGAGAGGGAAGTTATTGCTATTATATCACAGATTTGAGTGGAACAGTGGTAAAACAGCTATCTAAAGGGAAATACAATGCTATTGAACAAGTAGAGGTTTCTCATTTATCGCCCGGAGTTTATATCCTTTGTGTGATTGATGAATCGGGATTAACACATAATTACAGATTGACTGTGATTAAATAGTTTAATTTTAGGGCAGCGAGGATACTCGCTGCTCTATTTTCAATTGAATGCGTAAATGAAAAAAGTTTTCTTTGTATTTGTATTTCTTTCTAATCTGGCATTGAATACACTTGCTCAAAATTTGGTAGTTGATCCATCAATGGAGAGCCATACATATATTCTCGATACATTTAGCACTTCATGTGATTCAGCATATTTACACTCTACAAAATGGAGGCAAGCTTGTACATCGCCTCCAGTTTCGGATTATTTACATCAAAATATAAATTGTACACCGTCTGCGACAAATTCCTTATGTTGTATTCCATTTAATTCTGCGGGTTTTCAATGGCCAAAAAATGGACTGGCATATTATTTTATGGTATTATTTGAATATTTTGTAAATGCTGACTCTGTTAGACAAATGGCTAGTTTAAGAGGGTCGCTAAACACAACACTTATTCAAGGCAGAACTTACTGTTTTAGTATGTATGTTTCAGCGGCGGAAAATTTTAATTTGTTCACTGATCAGATTGGTGTTTATTTTAGTAAAACTGATTTTTCCGCCTCTTTACCAACCATTGACAGTGTTCCGCAACTTGTAATTAAAAAACAACATCCGATAATGGATACATCTTCGTGGATGTTATTGAACGGAACATTTGTGGCCAATGGTGGTGAAAAATTTATTACCATTGGATTATTTGAATCGCAAAAACCATATCCAGTTTATAGTCTTTATCCTGATTCAGTAAGCGGGTACATTTTTCATCCCGAGTATAATTATCATGAACTTGTAAAAAACTGGAATGGAATTTTCATCGACATGGTCTCCCTCTACGACTGCACCGGTTTCTACTACGAGGCCGAGGCCGGTGATAACCGCAGCCAATGCAAAGGAGAAGAAACCACGCTGGGCTGGGATGAAAACACTGCGCGCATTTTTAAATGGAGCGTGGTGAGCGGTGATAGCGCAAGTCTGGACAATGACAACATTCCACGCCCAACGGTGAGCCCGCAGAAAACCACTGTTTATGCGCTCTACGTAGTAGATGAATACGTGCAGGAACATTTTGATACAGTTACTGTTGAAGTGATTGATTGCGAAAATCCGGTTTTTGTTCCCAATATTTTTTCTCCCAACAACGACGGTCAGAACGATGTGCTGCATGTGCGCAGCAGCTATGTGCAGGAATTAACAGCGTTCAGAATTTACAACCGCTGGGGCGAAGAAGTTTTTTCTTGTCGCACTTCGACTCCACTCAGTGTGGCAAGTAACGAGTGCGGCTGGGATGGCACTTATCGCGGCGAACCAGCACCACAGGCGGTTTATACGTATTATGTGGAGGCGGTTTTATTGAATGGAGAGCCGGTGGTGAAAAGGGGGAATGTGACGCTGGTGAGATAAATATTTTCTTATATTGCAGTAGAATTTATAAATATTATACTGCATTTTTTCTTTTTATGAAAAGAGTGATTTTCTATATTATTATTTCATTCTCTTTGCTTAATTCAAAAGCACAGATCAATCTTGTGGTTGATCCTTCAATGGAGGAATATGATAGTATTTCATTACCGTCAATTCCTCCAAACTTTTGTGATTCGTTTGAAAGAATTCCAAAGTTTTGGAGATCTCCGAACTCGGGCTCTCCAGATTATATAGTCGGAAAACCTGATCCATGTTATTTTTCTTGGTGGCCATATGAATGTTGCATCCCAAATAATTACAGAGGACGACAATGGCCGAAGGAAAGATATGCTTATTATTTTTTCGGGACAATCGGATATTACGAATTTTATGACACGACTCGTCAAAATGAATCAATTATTGGAGATCTATCTAACTCCCTTGAATCCGGGAGAACATACTGTTTGAGTTTTTATCTAAATCAGTCTGAATATTTTGATTTGCTTTTGGATCAGATTGGCGTGTTTTTCAGCAAAACCAATTATTATACTTCCTTTCCAACCATTGACAGTATCCCACAATTGGTTATACATTTCGGTGAATTTTTCAGAGATACGGCTGGATGGGTTTTGTTCAACGGGAAATTCATGGCAAGCGGGGGTGAAAAGCATATTACATTCGGCACTTTTGAATCGCAGAAACCTTATCTTTATGGGCGATTGTATCCTCCAGGCGTGTGTACACATGACAATAACTGTGAGCCTAATGCTTCAGGCTTATTCATTGACATGGTCTCCCTCTACGACTGCACCGGTTTCTACTACGAGGCCGAGGCCGGTGATAACCGCAGCCAATGCAAAGGAGAAGAAACCACGCTGGGCTGGGATGAAAACACTGCGCGCATTTTTAAATGGAGCGTGGTGAGCGGTGATAGCGCAAGTCTGGACAATGACAACATTCCACGCCCAACGGTGAGCCCGCAGAAAACCACTGTTTATGCGCTCTACGTAGTAGATGAATACGTGCAGGAACATTTTGATACAGTTACTGTTGAAGTGATTGATTGCGAAAATCCGGTTTTTGTTCCCAATATTTTTTCTCCCAACAACGACGGTCAGAACGATGTGCTGCATGTGCGCAGCAGCTATGTGCAGGAATTAACAGCGTTCAGAATTTACAACCGCTGGGGCGAAGAAGTTTTTTCTTGTCGCACTTCGACTCCACTCAGTGTGGCAAGTAACGAGTGCGGCTGGGATGGCACTTATCGCGGCGAACCAGCACCACAGGCGGTTTATACGTATTATGTGGAGGCGGTTTTATTGAATGGAGAGACGGTAGTGAAAAGGGGGAATGTGACGCTGGTGAGATAGCAGACCCTACATAAATCTTCAGATATAAAAAGTTGAAAATATAAAGCTTTAATGTTATGGCGTGATTATTTGCGATAATGTCAAATAAAAAGTATTAAACAAACCGCATCTTCAAAAATATCTGAAATTTTACCACGTGTTATTGACAAATTAACTCCTGATGGAAAACTTGACTTAAACAACAAGTCGGGCTTTGATTTAAACTCAATTATGGACTTGTTTAAGTAAAAAACAAGCCTTGTCTCTATCTTTTTTGTTTAGTTTAATCTTTGAGCCACAAAATTCCTTAATTGTTCGCCTCTGAGATTTTTTGCAATAATTTTAAAGTCGCTGTCTAAAACAAACATGCTTGGGATAGAGCCAACGCCATATAATTTAGCTGCTTCGCTTTGCCAGAATTTAAGGTCGCTTACGTGATACCAAATTAATTTGTCGTCGGCAATGGCTTTTACCCACGATGATTTGTCTTTGTCGAGAGACACTCCAAAAATTTCAAGTCCTTTTTCATGAAAATCGGCGTATAGACTGGTCATATTAGGATTTTCCATTCGGCAGGGTCTGCACCACGAAGCCCAAAAATCTACAATTATTATTTTCCCTTTAACATCGTATAAACTCATTAATTCTCCTTCAGGCGTTGGTAATTTTATTTCGGGAGCTTTGGACCCAATAGCAGTTGTTTTACTTGAAATCACTTTTGAATGAAGTCCTTCAACAGCTTTATTATAATTATATTTTTGATAAATAGCAGAGTCAACGGATGCATATAATGCATAATACTCGTCAAAGTTTAAACGTTCAATAAAAAACATATTTGCCAAATCGCCAATATTTGGTTTAATGGCGTTATAAAGTAGCGCGTTTTTCTGATTGTCGAGCAACATGTAATTATCTTCTAATTCTTTTTTTCTTGTTGCATCTGTTTGAGCAGTTTTGCTGTATAATGTGTTCAGACTATCCTGACTGCTTTGAATGCCGGCAAGTTTGTTTTCAATATCATAAATCCGCTTAGATTGATCTGACCCAATAATATCGGGATTTTCATTAATTTTTGAAGGATTTAGTTTTAAAACAATTTTATCTCCCGGCTTAATTATTAATGCCACGAAATTTTTATCATTGACTTTTATTTTGAAAATATCCTCATTAGCACAATCGAATTCAAAATAAAATTTGTTGTCTTTAATTTGTGTTGTCTGCGAAAATAAGGCAGGTTCAAGATAATTTTCCAATATTACGCTTGTATGGGTGGTGGAGGAAGAAAACGAACCGGTAATGCTGGTTTTCTTTTGAGCATTTACTGAAACTATCAGCATGAATATTGACAAAAATGCAATAAGAGATTTCATATTTTGGAATTAAGGTGCAAAGTTACTAAAATGATACAACTTTATCCATTGCTATGTCATGGATGTCGGTTGGGACTTTTTCCACGATTTGCTTATCAAAACATACGCCAATTTTTAGCGCATTGGTTTTGAGCAAAAATTTATCGTAATAGCCTTTCCCTCTGCCCATGCGATTCCCACTTGAATCAAAAGCAACCCCGGGTACAATTATGACTTTTATCATGTCAATACGGCTGTATTCTGCACCTGTAGGTTCTTCTATTCCAAGTATGGGCTCTTTTGACAAACTCCCGTCAAATATGATAGGAACAATATTGTCAGAAACCATTTTTGGTAATAATATCGTTTTGCTTGTCATCCATTTTAAGCAAAAATCATGAGTTATTACTTCATCCGGAAGACTCCAGTAACACATAATTGTATCTGCATTTTTGAACCATGACTGATTTTCGATGAAATCAAAAATAAGTTTCGACTTATAGACTTTTTCTTCTGAAGTCATAGACGATTTGGCAATACGAATCTGTTGCCTGATTATTTTTTTATTATTCGCTATGGAATTATCTTCGTGATTAAGCATTTTTTATTTATTGATAACTCGATGTCGGATTCGTTTTTCTATTTCAACATCTATTTTTTTATAAAGCTGAAGTTCATTAACGAGCAACAACTGATTTTCCTCATCCTGGGTTTCCTGTATTTTTTTTCTTAAATCATCCATTAATTTTGTAAGCAGTAAATGCTTAAATTCAAGTATGGTACTGTCAACCTCATTAATTAAAATATTGTTGTCGTTTTCGGTATGTTGAACGTAAATGCCATGCTTTTTTTCCCAATTTGGGCTTAAAGTGTAGCCCGTATTCATAATATCGGCTGCCGTATTGGTTTGATTTGGGTCAAGCATGTTTAAAATTCTGTTTGTATTTATTATGCCATCGTTTTGTAATTGAAGCCGACAGATTTCGTAAATATTATTTAATTTTATGTTGGATAATTTCATTGAGTCGGCATCAAGCTCTTCAAAAATATATTGGGCAACTGTTTTTTCGATAACTTCAGAAAGTTTTAATTCGGCATCATATACTTGAAATTTCAGAATTTTATCGCCAAAAAGCAAAATCATTCTAAGAATATTTTTTTCGGACTCTTCTTGTCTGTTGGCTCCAATTATTGGTTGTTGCTTTTCTATGGTTTCAGTTTCGGCTTCGCTTTGAATTTCTGCATCGGGATGCAGAGTTTTTTTAGCTTTTGAGCGTAAAATTTTATTAATTTCAAAAACCAGTGTTTTTTCTTCAATGTCAAAAAGTTTTGAACATTCCGTTGCAAAAAGCGACCTGGTTATGCCATCCGGAATTTCCGCAATGCTGCGTACAATATCTTTCATGGCATCTGCACGTTTTAATGGGTCATTTCCTGCCTCGGCAAATAATATTTCGGCTTTAAACAACACAAAAGACTTTTTGTTGTTTTCAAGAAAATCCATTAATGCTTTTGCCGAATTTTTACGTGAATATGAGTCGGGGTCTTCCTTGTCGGGGAAAAGCACAACCCTTACGTCAAGGCCTTCGGCAAGTAACAGGTCAATGGCTCTTAACGAAGCCTTTATTCCGGCTATGTCGCCATCATACAAAACGCAAACATTGCTTGTGTAGCGCCTAATCAATCTGATTTGATCAGTAGTTAAACTCGTGCCGCTTGATGCAACCACATTGTTAATTCCTGCCGCAACCATGGCTATCACATCCATGTATCCTTCCACCAAATAACATTCGTTAAGGCTTATAATGCTGTTCTTGGCAAGGTGAATTCCGTAAAGAACGTTACTTTTGTGGTATATAGGTGTTTCGGGTGAGTTTACATATTTTGCAATTTTTGCATCGCTGCGCAATGTGCGGCCTCCAAAAGCAATAACACGCCCACTTATGCTGAAAATAGGAAATATTATTCTGTCTCTGAATCTGTCATTGCCGCTTTCGCCATTAATTAAGCCGTTTTTAACCAAAACATCCTTGTTGAACCCTTCTTCACGCGCATAATCGGCAAATGCTGTATAATTGTTTGGCGAATAGCCGAGTCCGAATTTTTTAATAACGGCATCGCTAAGTCCCCGTTCATGAAAATAGCTTAGCCCAACCGAAACACCTTCGTTGGTTTCCCAAAGTTGTTTTTCAAACCATTTATGTGCAAATTCGTGTACAAAGTAAGATTGATCTTCTTCGGTCTTTTTTTCTTTATAATCATCGTCAACTTCTTCCTCAACGATTTCGACTCCAAATTTCGCAGCTAATTTTCTTAGCGCTTCGGGATAGGTGTAATGCTCGTATTCCATCAAAAAATTTACCGCATTACCGGCTTTGCCACATCCGAAGCATTTGAATATGTTTAGTGATGGCGAAACACTGAACGAAGGAGTTTTTTCGTTATGAAACGGGCACAATCCTATTAAGTTGGAGCCTCGTTTTTTCAGAGACATATATTCTCCAACAACTTCTTCGATGCGCACGGCATCCATAATACGTAATATATCTTCGCGACGAATCATGTTGTGATTACAAAAATACACTTTTCAGGTGATTTTTTGTGACCCAAATGATAATTGAGCAAAAAAGGAAATTGTAAAAACTATTCTTTCAGAAATTTCCCCGTAAGAATCTGCTTCTCGTTTTGTGCGCGGATGATGTAAAGGCCTGTATTTAATACTGAAACATTCAGGGTGTTTTCTCCATTGGAAAGAAATTTTTCAATCTGAAGTTTTCCATTCAAATCAAAAACGGAAACTACAAAATCGTTGTTCTCGGGAAACTTTAAAGACAGCTGATATGATGCAGGGTTTGGATACGTCACCAATGGAGTTGCCTCACTGCCAGACATTTCTTCAAGGCTTAGACCAGTGATATTTATCTGTGCCAACGCAATCGGGTAGTAGTCGTAAATTGTAACTGTATCTGTGTCGCCGAAACCTGATAAATATATGTAACTTGCATCGAAACTCATCAACATTTTATCTGCAAAAAAGTACAAGTTATGAATATTATTGTTTTCCGGGAAATTATAGCTCCATATTGGTATAAGATTTTCAGAATTAAAAAGAACAAGATTTTCAGAGGAGTGGTAGATAAGATTTGATGTCAGCGAGTCTCCGTTTTTGTAAAAAAACATACCGGCAATTGTATCATATTCAAATGATAAGTTTTCTTTACCATCAGTGCTGGGATAATTATCAACCAACGTATCATAGCCGTTATAAAATTCTTTAATAAAAACCCGGTTACCATTTTCTACTAATTTGGCGTTTTTTATAACTGGAATTGTAAAGTAAGAATAATACAGTGAGTTGAAATTATTATCAAGTTTATTTAATAGACCATAATTCCGAAACACAAAACTGTCTATACTAGCAACAAACACTTTTTGGGGAATAATAGAGTCCGGATTTATAAAAACAGGATAATTAAATCGTCCTAGAGTGAAAAGATGCCCGCTCTCGTCAATTGCAAAATCATTATATTCTCCCGGTAATTTATGATTTTGTAAAACAAACAAATTCCTGTCAAACTTAAGAGCAAATGTGTGTAATCCTGCAGCCGTATCAGGCGTAAAAAGCATATTATCCACAATAACTGAATCGCTAATACTGCCAAGAATATTCAGTTTATCGTTGTGAATGGCAAAATCCATCTTATCATCTTTGCCACCGGAAACTGTATTTTTGACAATTGATATTACTTTATTATCCGGCACTAAAGAGGCATTACACTTCATGATAAAGCCAATGGTGTCCAGAATCGGATTGTCCCAGCAGACACTTTCATCGGCCAGATTATTTCGCATAAAAATAAAAATTTCGTTGTATGAGTTTGTGAACACATCAGAGACAATTGGTCTGCGGTTTTTCTCAAATATTGGAGCCGTTCTGTGGGAAAAGTGCCTGATTGGTTCGGGAAGAGGGATAGAATCATATCCAATAAAATTTCCATTCAGCGAATAATTGATGAGTAACACTCCGTTTGTCTTCGGCACCGGGATTCCTTTTCTGAGAATTGTATTATCATTATATGATGCAGAATCTAGGAATGGATAATTGATAAGCACTCTGAATGTATCATTATGAATAAATGTTGTTGCGATATTTTGAGTGAAATAAATGGAATCAAGAAACAGTGTGTCGGCCATGATGATCTGATTGTCCTGGCTTAGAATGGTAGGATAAACGTAGCCGGGTTTAAATACGTATGGCCAGCCCCACTCTGATTCATAAGGGAAAATGGTGTATGCGAAATAGTAATTCTGATTTTTCAGAGTTAGATTGTTTGTGGTAAACACAGCCTGATTATAAACAGAATCAGCAACATCATCCGAAAGCCGCTTCCATTCAAACGTTTGACTAAAAGAAACAATACAAAGTATTGTCAAGATTATGGTTGAAATTATTCTTTTCATGATAGTAGGTTTTAGTGTGAAACAATCAGTTTTTTCGTAATCGTGTTGTTTTGGTCAATATACTGAACCAGATAAATCCCGTTTGTATACGCGATTGAATTAATTGTTATATTTTGTGTGCCACTTGATAATTGAATTCTTTTAACAATGCGTCCGTTTATATCGGATATCCGGATTTCTCCTGATGCGGAGGCTTTCTGCAAAACAATAGTGAAATCTTTTTCGACCGGATTCGGATAAATGGAAAAGTCAGGTTGGTCTTCAATTTCAGGAAATCCGTCAGCATCGGTATAATGACCATATACGCTAAGGCCTATGTGAATAGTGTCTCCAATAGATAATGGTTCATAATTCCCCAGATTATAAATATAACCGGTCGTTTTTGCTGTATATCCGTCAAAATAGGTTAGCATTACACTGTCTTCCGGGGTAAACAGCCAGTTTGAACCCGATTGGTGTGGCTGTCCCCATAAGTTTGAACTGCTGTTTCGAACCCAAACGGTGTCTATTTCAACATTGGTAGGCGGATGTAGGTCGAATACTATTTCAATAGGATAGGCGGTTGCAGCAGAAAAATGGCTTGATGTATAATAGCCATTGAAATTTTCGGAAGGATTTATTGTAGAAAAAGATTGAACTGAACCAAACAGCGACGAAGAAAGAACAATGGTTGTGTCGATATGTCTGAAATATACAATGGAAGTATCAATTTGTTTGATAGAATAAAATGCATCTATTCTGCCCCAACCAATATACTTTGAACCATTTGTTTCATAGTGATATCCAAGTGCATAAAGATCATACATATTGTTGCCCCATATATAATTATCATACGTCCCCATTTCAATTATGTGTTCTACATCTTCGGGACTAAGATTTCGGAGATTTGATACACTATCGTTGTAAAAACTCATAATGAGTGCTGCAATCCCACTTGTATGAGCTGCGGCAGAAGATGTTTGTGCTACTTCCGTATAACTTCCCGATGCTGATGTTGTGTGTGAATATGAATGTGATGGGCTGCCGCCAGGAGCAATAATGTCAACATAATGTGGGGCTGCACCGTATGCATCTATTGAACTTTTATTTTCAGCACCACCAATATTTAAAACCCAGTCTTCTCTAAAACAAGCGGGATATGTAATTGAGTCATGAGGGCTTATAAGATTTCCGGAGGCACAAATCATAGTCACTTCATTTTTGTAAGCATATTGGACACATGATTTTAATAAATTGAATTCGTAGGGGTAATGAATTGGCAACTCATCGGACCAGCCAATTGAAAAATTCATTATATGCAACCCCTGTCCATTAGAAATATTTATTGAGGATGCCCCATTTTCAACTGATGCAACAAAGCGTGAAATATATGCCGTATCTCCCAAGGTCATATCAATGATTGATGCTCCCCAGTCATCTTTCCCTGCTCCTCCGGCAATGCCTGCTACTCCGATAAAGTTATTTGTTATAGCACCAATAATTCCGGCCATCATTGTCCCGTGTCCCAGATAATCATGGCATGCAGAGCCATCAACATAATTATATCCCTCAAATATCTTATGGGTTCCATCAGAAAAAATGAAATCGGGATGCTCTCGGTTAATACCTGAATCATGGATACCAACACGAATGAATTTTTTCCCTTTAGAATAATTCCATGCACGATTTACATGAATGCTATACAATCCACCATTGCAATTGTTGTTATTTATTGTATCGGTATATGTATTGTGGAGGGATTTTTGATTATCGCAATAATATGGGTCATTTGAAGTAAACATGTAATCAAATGGCACATTATACTCTATCGAATACAAAATGTTATGATTTGAATACAATGAATCATGTATTTCCTCAATATCCGAAGCCGGATCGGTAAAATGCACCCAAAGCGCTGTATAAAACAGTGGAATAGGTACTCTTTTCCCGGTTCGGCTGGTTGAGACAGTGTCAAACCCTGTTCGATGCAGAAATATT
The DNA here is from genome assembly GCA_964550265.1 of uncultured Bacteroidaceae bacterium. GTDB lineage: Bacteria > Bacteroidota > Bacteroidia > Bacteroidales > DTU049 > GWF2-43-63. The sequence continues at coordinate 2,184 of CAZJYL010000018.1, read as the reverse complement.
TTTTTTGCACGCGCGTTAAAAAAATCTTTCAAAAATTTTGGAGGTATTGAGTCTAAAAAAGAATGATTTACAAAATCGCCAAAAGGTCTTGAAACATTGCTTGTGTCATTTATTGTTATAGGATTTACAAAATTTGTATTAATCCACATTAGCAAAACACTTTTTTGAACAGGCTTCCCGGCAATTGTGTCAAAATAGGCAGGTGCTGAAGGTCTTGATACTCCAGAAAAATGATCGAAATTTTGGCCGGCTGCCGGAATGGATAAAACGGCAATCCCGTATGAAAATATTATGACTGAGCCAATACTAAAGGCAATGTTCAGGAATAATTGCCAAATTGTCGATAATTGGGGAGGGGGGGGGGGGGGTAAAGACGAGTTGTATTTATAAATCTCATTAAGTACTTTTTTTCTCAGCAAGGGTATAAATATTTGTATAAGCAAATATACTTTATGTTTTCAAAAAAACCAATTAAATTATTTTATTTTAGCAATGAATCGAATTATTATTCACATAAATGACAATTTATATTTTATTCGCGAAAAACCATTAATTACGGTTTCATAAAAATGCGGAGCTGTTTTGTTGAAAAGTATTGTTTATTTAAGTGTTTGTTTTTTATGCATTCTTATTGAAGCAAGAATTGTTGTTGCACAGGATTCGGTTTCGGTACACGAAAAATACTTTCGCTATCGAAATCGTTTAAATTACTTTGTGGTTTTTTTGGATGAGCCTGGTGGCGGACTGCTGGCAAATATTCGTAATCGGGACGCATGGAAAGATACTGACGGCATTGATGCAAGTGGCGACGAGATTGACTACCATCAAAGTATTTCTTTTGGACAAACGCATACAAGAACAGGATATCTGCTCGGCACTCTGTCCACTGAATATGCTTTGCTGATGCAGGCCGGAGATATAATTGCCGCTGATAAAACATTGGCTCAAATCCGTATTGTACTTAATGCCTTTAAGCGTACAGATCTTTGCGAAGGTGCTCCCCCATGGTTTTTGAAAGATACATTGGATGGTTTTTTTGTGCGCGAAGACGTTTCTCCGATACTTTCGGGTAGGTTATACAATCAGCTTAATTTTGGCTTGGATGAGAATGATTATTTTGGCAACAGAGCTTTGCGTGGTGAATTCGGTATTCCTGCACTTATTGATTCAAATTCGATTGAATGTTTAAGAATGTATGAGCATAATAATGCTTATTTTTTCAATAAGCGGGAAGCAAAGCATCCGGATTTTGTTTCTTTTGAAAATAAAAACACCGATTATTATAAATATTACAAGGACCAAAAATTTATTTCGCAGGATGAGGTGTTAGGCGCCTTGGTTGGGTTGTGTCTTACTTATAAATTTGTTGATGATGAATTTATTCGTAAAGATGCGCTTAATCATATTTTGCTTATGATTAATTTTATGTGTGGCAGTAAAAAAACGCTTTGGTGGCGACCGTTGTTTCCTGACGGAACGCGCATGGGAAATGAAAATGGTGCTGATGGACGCGCCTATGCTTATGCCATGAAATCAATTGCTTATAATTATGCAGGTCAGGAATATTTGAAAAATTATTTTCCTGATATATTAAAAGCCCCTTGGTGCCGCGACGCGTACGAGGGGGCAGAAATTGCCTGCTTAAGCGGCATAGGTGTAGCAGAATATCGTGTTTTTCGGTTTTTGATGGCTGAATCAATATCTCTTTCAGGTGCTTCGAGAATAAGTAAAAATGTTCCGTTTTTATTAAAATCTTTTACTTCCATCTATGATTGGGATACTTTTTTCTTATTGCTTCATGCGGCATTAAATGATTTAAAAATCAATAAAAAAACTTATGATTTTAAAAAATTATCAATTCAATTGAGCCAGGTTCCGGCAAATGGAACATGGCAATATGGCGATAAAAAATATCCTAAAAATATTGGATGGTCGGCAGAATTTAAATGGTCGGCAACAATTGATATGCAAAATGGGAAAACAAACGAAAATTGGTCGATAGGAAATTTTTCGGGCATTGACTTTATGCTGCTTCATAATTTGGCCTGTCTTTTAATTGACGAATACAAAACAGGCTTCAATCATTATTTAGGGACTGCTGAAAAACACTCAACACTTTCTGCACCAGTAATTTATTCGCACTAAACTGCAATGCAGATGCAGGTATTTTAAGCAAAATCATTA
>CAZJYL010000017.1:0-17043 GCA_964550265.1 uncultured Bacteroidaceae bacterium | reverse complement strand
CTTCTGCATCATTGCCAAAATCAATTGTGGTTGCGTTGCCAAATACGCCTTCGCTTTTACCAACTCCCCTGTCATCGTATCGTAAAACGGCAATGCCATTTCTTGTAAAATAATCGGCAATTACCAAAAAGGGTTTATGCTTTGCTATTTCTTCATTTCTGTCTTGCGGGCCGCTTCCCGAAACCAATACTACTACAGGCCATTGTTTTGTTGTGTCGGGTATTGTAAGAGTTCCCGCCAGCTTAATTTTGGCTTTTTTATTATAAAAAGTCACTTCCTTGCATATATATGGGAATGGCGGCTCCGGTGTTTGCGGGCGTTTAACCGAAAAAGCCTTGTCTTCGGGCGTAAGTTCCATGTTTAATGGCAATTCCATTCCCGACTGATACCAGATTCCTTCCAGACTGTCATTTATTCTTATTGCCTTATATGATGCCTTAAATGCAGCTAAATTTATTATCAGGCTGTCATCTTTCACGTTGGCCTTTATGTTTTTATAATCCAAAACCATTTGCTCAGGGATGTCAATGCTCGCTTTAAGTTTTGACTCTTCTTCCGAAATGCGGAATACAATGAGTATTTTCGATTTCCCGTTTTCTATTGCCCCTTGCCAAATGCCTGAATAATCCGATTGTGCAATCGAAAAAGCGGATATTATTGACAAACAAATAATGATAAATATCTTTTTCATGGCAACAAGTTTAAACATTGTTTTATTTTCGCAATTTAAAGAAAAAAATGATAATAATATTATCTCCTGCCAAAACCATGCGCTTAGTGCAATCGAAAAGCGAATTGCACGAAGAACCCCTTTTCTGCGAAAAAGCTGTAACAATACACAGCGTTGTAAAGAATTTATCGTTTTCGGAATTTTCTTCATTGATGAAAGTTAAAGGCACATTGGCAAACGAAGCTTATGATATTATGCAGCGGTGGAGTTGGCCACATAACCCCGAAACATCAGAGGCGGCAGCATTGGCATATAACGGACCTGCATTTAAGGGCTTAAATGCAAAAGAATTTTCTTTATCCGATCAAAAAACTGCACAGGCCCACTTACGTATTCTTAGTGGTTTGTATGGTATTTTGAGGCCTTATGATTATATTATGCAATATAGATTAGAGGCTCAAACTCCGCTTGGTGTCGGAAAATTTTCCAATCTGTATTCTTTCTGGAATAATATTATTGCAAAAAATATTGAAGCAGATTTAAAAAAGATGAACAGTAATTTATTGATTAATCTGGCTTCGGCTGAATATAGCAAACTTGTATTGCCACATCTTTCCAAGAAAATAAATGTTGTAAACATATTTTTTAAAGAAATTAAAAGTGGAAAGCCTTTTATAAATGTTGTAGAAACAAAAAAAGCACGCGGGATGATGTCGGCTTTTATTGTAAAAAACAAAATCATGGATGCCGAAAGCATAATGGCATTTGACCTTGGCGGTTATTATTTTGACAGGGATTTGTCTGATGGCAATAACTTTACTTTTTTAAGAGTGTAATATGCGGAAAGAATTGCTTAAACTGGCTATTCCAAACATTCTGGCCAATTTGAGTGTTCCATTGTTGGGCATTGTTAATGTGGCCGTATTGGCACATCTTGACTCCACAACATATTTAGCCGCTGTATCCTTAGTAGGAATTATTTTTAATTTTATTTTATGGAGTTTTAGTTTCCTAAGGATGGCAACTACCGGAATAACTGCGCAATATTTCGGTGCCAATGATAAAATTGAAATTTCGGTATCGCTTTATTGGAGTGTTTTAATTGCAGTAATAATTGGGTTATTAGTATTTCTGTTTCGCAATGCCATAGCATGGCTTGGATTTAAAATGCTTCATCCGGGCAACGATTTGGCTGTTATCATGACAGAGTATTTCAATATCAGAATTTTGGGCGTTCCCGCTTCTTTAATAAATTTTGTAATTATCGGCTGGTTGCTTGGCATGCAGGATTCCGTTGCTGCAATGTTTATGATAGTATTTGAAAATGTAGTGAATGTTGCACTTAATATGTTTTTTGTAATATATCTGGGCATGAAGGCCGATGGCGTTGCGCTTGGCACTGCCATTGCGGGATGGAGTTCGTTATTCTTTGGTCTTCTGCTGATATTGCTAAGGCATAAAAAGGCCTTATGGAAGATTTCTTTGAAATTAATTTTTGTTTTAAACAAACTTACAAGAGTAATTTCAGTAAACATTAATATTTTTTTGCGCTCATTTAGTTTGCTGACTGTATTTTCGTGGTTCACTTATGCGTCTAAACTTTATGGAAATGATGTTCTGGCCGTAAATACCCTTTTGATGCAGTTTTTTATGTTTTTCTCCTTTTTTATAGACGGATTTTCCTATGCCGGCGAAAGCCTGAGTGGAAAATATCTTGGGGCGGGCAAGCTTAAAATGCTTAAAATAACGGTAAAGATATTATTTAAGTGGGCTTTTTGGGTAAGCGTTATTTTTAGCTTATTATATTTTCTTGGTGGCAAATTTATGTTTAAGCTGCTCACAGATAACGACTTGTTAATTCAGCTTGCAGTAGAAAAACAACTTTGGGTTATTTTAATACCGATTGTTTCCTTTGCTGCTTTTGTTTGGGATGGCATATATGCAGGAACCACTCATACTGCCGCCATGCGTAATGTTATGCTGATTGCTGTTTTTGGTGTTTTCTTTCCTTTATATTTTTTACTTGAAAATTTCATGCCTCAGCTTAGTCTGTGGATTGCATTTATTTCATTCTTTATTGCCAGGAGTATCGGAATGACGCTTGCAAGGCCTAAAATACTTCGCTTGAGAACCAATTCGGTATAATCAGATGTTGCGTTTATGAATGTAGGACTTGCTAATGTTCAGATCAGAATAATAATATTCCAATAACTTATTTTTTAACGATATCATTAAAAGTGGTTTTTTCGAGCTTATTTGCAATATAATCACGTATGTCCTTCATGATATTTATAAATCCGGGGTGTTTTTCAACAGGAGAAGTTTCGTAAAAATATTTTGAAACACTTTCTACAGGAGCTAAGGCACCGTCAATTAGCCGTATAATTTCGGCCAGAGTTATTTTAGAAGATTCTTTTGCCAATTTATATCCTCCGTCAGCGCCTTTGCGGCTATAAACGTAACCTGCATTTTTAAGCACAATTAGTATTTGTTCCAAAAACTTTCTTGGAATATTCCACGACTGAGAAATTGCTTCTATTTTAACAAAATTATCAGTTTTGTTCTTCGAAAGCTCTATCATGGCCAGGCAGGCATACTCGCATTTTCTTGATAGTTTCATATCTTAGGATAATGGGCAAATTTAGTAAAAATTAAAGTTAATTATTCCGGGCAAACGGATTTGTGTAATGAAATCATCAAACATTAAGTTGTGTATTTGTTTCAAAACTAATCTAAAGAGAAGTGAGAAACTTAATAGTATCAACATTATCTGCATATTCATCTATTTTGGGGAATTGTGCCATTCCCGGCTCAACTGAATTGAACATGCTTTTTGTTGTTGACACCACACATTGAATATTTTCCTTGTTTTCTGCAATAAACGCATTGACTTTTTCAAGGCTGTCGTATTCCTGAAAATGAACAACTGCAACGGGTGCCGAAGTGCTGCTGTTTTCCCTTAGAATATAAAATGAGCCGTCAAGCGGCTGCTCTTTGGTAAGGCTGAAATAGCTTTTATAATATACGTAGTTATTTGCGTAAGCGTTATGATTGGCTAAATGTTCCCATGTTTTAAATGCATCATAAATACGTTGTTTATTAAAATCCCTCGGCAAAAAAATCAAAGAAACATTGCGGCAGCCTAAGCCAAAATACATGAATATGTCATTACTTAAATTTATCAGATCCTTATCGCTGTCCGAATTTTGTATTACTGCAATGCTGCTTCTGTTATGCCTTATGATATGGGACTTGTTTGCAAAATATTTTTTAAAACCCGCTGCAGTTTGATTGCTTCCTGTTGCTATTACTGCATCAAAATCATTTATCAATCCATCGTGATAGTTAATTTTGTCTTTCCACTCAGGAAAATGCTTTTCGGCAATTTTAAGCAACCATGGTATAATATGTGAGTCGTCCGAAGATAATTTAATTTCGGCTTTATGTCCCGAAATCAAGGTGCAAAGAACATCGTGAAAGCCTACTGCAGGAATATTTCCGGCAAGAATTAACAATATTTTTCTGGGAGTTTGTATTGAAAAATCATATTTATTCAGCCATTTTTCAATATGTTCTTTATCCGAAATCATGTCGGCAAGAGAATTTAATGCACAAACAATATTTTCTTTTACAAACCATTTGTTTTGTGCCATTGCCTTTTGCAATTCGTTGGGCTGATCCGAAGAGAGAAAAGAACTTGCGCCTTTACGAATGTCGTTGGCCCAGCCGGATAATTTTTTATAAATAGTTTCTGCTTCCATTTATGTGATTGTGTATGCGAAGATATAACATTATTGCTGATAAATGTCATTTGCATATAATAGGTAAATACTGAAATGAAGGAGTAATTTTGTGACATGAAAATTTCTTTGGTAAGTTATTTAAATTCATATCCCTACCATTATGGCTTGATAAATGCTGCCAGTGGATTGTATTCGGAATTAAACATTGTTAATCCGGCAGTTTGTGCCAGACATTTTATTGAGGGCAAGAGTGATGTTGCTCTTGTCCCTGTTGGAGCATTGGTTAACTTGAGTAAATATCAAACAGTTTTGCCTTACTGCATTAGTGCAAATGGCATAGTGCGTTCTGTACTGCTTTTAAGCAACAAAGATTTAAAGGATATAAAAAATATTTCTCCGGACAGTCATTCTCTTAGTTCCAATCTTTTACTTAAAATATTGTGTCATAAGCATTGGAATATTCATCCTGCATTTATAAGACACGATGATAATTCGGCAGATGCCCGGGTAGTAATTGGAGACAAGGCATTTGACTTACAAAAGGAGTATAAATATTCTTTTGATTTAAGTGCCGAGTGGAAAGCCATGACAGGTTTATCTTTTGTTTTTGCAGCCTGGATTGCCGGTTTAAATGTGCAAAAAGACAGGTTGTCCTTGCTAAAAGAAGCATTGGAGCATGGAATTTTAAATATACCTGCGGCTGTTAATCATTTTGGTTCTTCGGGATTATTGTTTGATGATGCTGTTTCGTATCTCACCGATAATATCCGTTACCGGATGGATGCATCAGCCGAAGAAGGGATGAAGTTGTTTTTGTCTATGGCAAAGAATATTTTATGATTGGTATGCCACGGATATAAAGCAGGAATTCAATTTTACTTGCTTTTTTTATAAAAGTAGTTCCACAGCATGCCGGGGAGCCCAAGAAAGGGTTTTTTGTTTTGAGCAAGAAAAACACCCGAAATAACTATGGCAATGCCACCCAATTTGCGAAGGGGCAATTCCTCCATGCCGGAAAATAAGGCCAGCAAGGCAGTTAGAACAGGAATAAAATTTGCAAAAATAGTCGAACGCATAGCCCCAATTTCGCGGATTCCAATTGAAAATAAAATATATGCTATGGCAGTGGCAAAAATAGCCAAAGTAATGGTGGCAGAAATCATTTGCCAGCTAAATACTATATTCTCTATAGCTTTTATATCAGACGATAAAAATAAAGGAATATATAATACCCCGCCTATTAGCGTTTGATAGGTAACAATGGTGAATGCATTGTATTTTTCTGTAAGGTTTTTAATTGCTATGGTGTATCCGCAGGCACTGAATACGGCAAGAAACATAAATGCCAAACCTTTTGGTGATGCCGAAAGCGAATAATCGTCTTCAAGAATTACCAGCAAAACCCCGATAAAAGAAATAATTATTCCGAAAAAGTTTGTTTTGTCGATTTTTTCTTTAAACCAGAGATATAGCACAAAAGGGATAAAAACCGGTATGGTAGCAATAATTATAGAGCCAACAGTTGGCGAAACATACACAAGTCCGTTACTTTCACCAATGTAATATAAAAACGGTTCAAAAAACGCCAGTAACAAAAACAACAACCTGTCCTGTTTGTTGATAGGCTGTAATTTTTTGGTAATTTTTGTGAATAAAATTAAGGTTATTGAAGCTAAAACCAATCTCATTAAGACTAACAGGGCAGGGGTAACATTATAATTATAGGCAATCTTAATCAGCACGTAAGAATATGCCCAAACTGCCATTGCAAACAACAGCCCTATATATACCCAAATTTTCTTTTTCACCTTGCAAAGATAGTTTTAGTTTGATTAATATTTAAAAATCATTGTTGCCTTAATAAATTCATAATAAATAATTTTAATGCTTTTATATAGGGTTGGATGAAAAAGTCTGAGGTGCGTCAGCTTTGAGGCGACAAGATAAAGATGTATTGTAATGCTTCGGGTCGAAGGCAATGAAGAAGATGGTGTGCATCGGACTAACAAACACTTTCAGCATTGCATTATGTCTGTTTTATTTTTTTAAATAAACGCGAAATTTATTAAATAAATGAGGCAATAAAATGAAATGCGAGGATTTTTATTAAAGACTGATCTTGTGGCTCGCTGAGAGCGCAGAGTTCGCAGAGAATGTGGAGTGCGCGGAGAACGCAGAGAGCGTGAAAAGTGCGGAGAGCGCAGAGCTCGCGGAGAATGTGAAGAGCGCGGAGAACGCAGTGAGCGTGAAAATAGAAGAGCTCGCAGAGAACGCAGAGTTCGCAGAGAATGTGAAGAGTGTGGAGAGCGCAGTGACGCAGAGAGATTTTGCCATAGAGGCAGTAAGATACAAAAATCTTTTACAGCCAAGTTTCCGGGCTTGTCTGTCACGTTTCACGTGGACCAAAGATCTTAGGGAAAACAATAAAAACTACTCCACTTGAACGAAACGAAAAACTGATTGCCGCATTGAAAAGTATTGGCCATGCCGGACGGAGCGCTACGCTGTGCAAATGAGGTATTCCATAATCAGAACCTGAAAAAATTGAAAATGGCTATTAAAAACATGGCTGTTTATTGGTCGTAATTTGAGGCACAAAACTCTCATGAATCTATTGCAAAAGTTTTGAAAAAAAACTTAATATTTGTGTAAAAACAAAAAACCTTAACACTTTATTAAATATGACACTACCATGCCACAAATTTGTTTGAAAGTGAGACACATAAACAAACCAAGCTTTTTGGCAAAAGGTAGGGTTATCCGGCCGGTTTTGGGTGGTTTTTCAGTGGTTAAGGTTGGGTTAGAAATGGGTTGGATGCAAAATTAGGATAACAGAAAATCATTAATGAGCATGATTGGACAAGAACAAATAAAAAAAATTATGAAAACGCATTGGCGAATGTTATAAATAAAACGTTATAGGCAACCCCTAACCCATCGCACATTTAGCTCATTTTGGTTTCCTAACCGCATAAGTCTAAACACAAAAACCAAAAAGAGCTAAATTTTTCCAGCACACAAAAAAAGACCTTTCAAGCATTGGTCAGACGAAATATAATCATTATTTTTGTCAAAATCGTCAAGATATAAAATTCAAGACAATGGAAGCAAATTTTGGCGAATACAGCAGAAAACGATTTTCAAAATGAAAGAACAGTTACAAATAATTGCAATGGATTTGCTTGGAACGTATTTAAAGCAAGTTCCAAAAACTTTACAAGCAAGTTTTGACGCTTTGGAAGACGCTGAAATTTCAACCGATACTTTTAGTTTCTACACTTCAGTATCATCCGTTTTCAGTTGTAAAATAGAAGGTGAAGATATTGAATTGGATAGCTACATTAAACACAAAAAATTCGGTATAGAGTTTTTACCTGATTACACAAAAAAAATTGACGACTTATACAATGCTTATACTTTTGCAAAAAACAATGAACTCAATCAAAAGAATATTTCTGAAGCACATAAATTATTAAGCAAACACATTGTAGCAAAAAATTGGCAAGGGAAATTTCGCATACACAATATGTATGTTTCTACATCTGACGGGCGTATTGAATATGTTGCAGCTTCCCCTTATGAGGTAGAATACGAAATGAAAAAGTTTTATAGTGATATAGCTATTCTGTTAAAAACCAAATTAAGTATTGAAGAAGTCTTTTATTTTGCTTCGTTAATTCATTTGATTTTTGTAAAAATACACCCTTGGAATGATGGAAATGGCAGAACTGCGAGATTAATTGAGAAATGGTTTTTAGCTCAAAAATTAGGAGATAAAGCGTGGTTTATTCAAAGTGAGAAAATGTATTACAATCAACACAACGCATACTATAAAAACATTCGCTTGTTAGGTTTAGAATATACTGCATTAGATTATTCACAAGCATTATCATTTATACTAATGTTACCAACTTCATTATGAAATTACAAAACAAGACTAACAAATAAGGCACTTTTTGGAAGAAAAAGCAAAATATGGCTTACATTAATCCAACGCTTTTGGTAACACATTTGCGCTTTTGCCAACTTCAAAAGCCAAGCAAAAAAATGTAAAAAAGCTACCAGGCAACTGCAAAAGTATGAACCAACAAATCGAATTAAAACAATGGGGGATGCCAATAACAAGCAATTTGAACTCAATGCGGGTAAAGTGCCTCGATTGAACATTTTCTGTAAGAAAAAAGTATTATCTTCGTGTCAACTTTTGTCGGTAAATCAGCCCTGCGGCAAGCCGCCAAAACGTTAGGCACAAGGCGGAGAAAAGACAGAGAAAAATGGTTTGAGAATTAAAAAATAAAAGATGACTTGTTATGATATGAATTTACAATAATGAGGTTTTTATCAAACAATGTTATCAAAGTCATCGAAAACACAACAAACCCACGTACTCAATATTGAAAACCCGCATCAAATTGTGAATTAGCACAAAAATTTAAAATTGTTTTAAAGCATTTACCATGGATGGTATAGGGCGTTTTATTTATTTTATTCATCACTATTGTCCGATAAAAAATATTTCAACTTGCCGAAGACCCTGCATTTACGCTAAATTAAAAAAATGCGACAATGCTCGTCTTGCTTCCGCCTTTTATCGACAGCGGTTGATTTTTTTGTTTACTTTTTTTATCAAGAAAAAAAATAAAATCCCGCCGTAATGCTGCTAAAAAACTCCTCTCCTCCGGACGTCGCATAGAATTTTGAGGGTTAAAGAAAACGGACAGGCAGTGTAGGAAGCCGAAGGCGGCCAAATGACGGAAATCTGTCTGAGCTGGATAATTTATCAGTTTTTCCTTGCAGCGAGTTATTTCCGTCTGTGGCTGGTGTGTGTTCGTTTTCTCCGAAAAATTCTCAAGCGACTAGCTTTTCTTTTGTTACTTTTCTTTTGGCGATGAAAAAGAAAAGTAAATCCCCGCCCGACTTAAGGGCACAAAAAGAATTGTAAATTCATATTGAGAATTTATTCGGCCTACAATGTTTATTCATATATTTGTATAATACCAAAATCGGATTTAATGAAGCATTATTGCGATTTTTTGATTATAGGCAGTGGCATTGCAGGATTGACTTATGCTCTTAAAGTGGCGCCTTATGGCAAGGTGGTGGTTTTAACAAAATCAGCATTGGTTGAAACGGCAACTCATTATGCCCAGGGAGGAATTGCCGGTGTAATGTACAGCCCTGATAATTACGAAAAACATATTAAAGACACAATTAATGCAGGAGCGGGCATTAATAATGAAAAAATTGTCCGCATCACTATAGAAGAAAGCACAGAGCGTATTATTGAGCTTATTAATTTGGGAGCTCAGTTCGACAAAAATGATTTTGGTGAATATGATCTGGCGCGCGAGGGAGGCCATAGCGAAAAAAGAATCTTTCATTATAAAGACCGTACCGGTGCCGAAATTCAGCGGGCATTAACCGAAAAAGCCTGCAATCATCCGAATATAACTGTTTTAGAAAATTACTTCACAATAGAAATTATTACACAGCATCACCTTGGCAGGAATGTTACAAAAAGATCAAATGACATAACCTGTTTTGGCGCTTATGTGCTTAACCCTGAAAGCGGGAAGGTGGAAACTTATATTTCTAAAATAACTCTAATAGCAACCGGCGGCAGCGGAAATGTATATGGTGTTACAACAAACCCCGAGGTGGCCACAGGTGATGGTGTAGCAATGGTTTACAGGGCAAAGGGGACTATTGAAAACATGGAATTTGTTCAGTTTCATCCAACGGCATTTTATAATCCTGCCGAAAAGCCTGCATTCCTGATTACCGAGGCATTGCGCGGAGCAGGGGCTGTATTAAAGACGTTTGATGGAAAAGAATTCATGCAAAAATATGATGAGCGCTTATCGCTTGCTCCACGTGATATTGTTGCAAGGGCTATTGACAATGAAATGAAAATCAGCGGAGCAGATTTTTTGTATCTTGATGCCAGACACATAGGTAAGCGTGATTTATTAAATCATTTTCCAACAATTTTTGCCCATTGTTTAAGCAAGGGTATTGATATTTCGCGCGACATGATACCTGTTGTTCCTGCAGCTCATTACCAGTGCGGAGGAATAAAAGTTGACGAATTTGGCCGCAGCAGTATAAAAAATCTATATGCCACCGGCGAAGTATCATGTACCGGACTGCACGGCGCAAACAGACTTGCTTCAAATTCCTTGTTGGAAGCGGCAGTTTTTAGTCACAGGGCAGCCTTGAATTCAATTGAAGCATTAAAACTTACAGAATTTAATAATGATATTCCTGTATGGAATGCCGAAGGAACGGTTTTTAATGAAGAAATGGTTTTAATTACTCAAACAAGAAAGGAATTAAATTCTATTATGGGTAGCTATGTTGGTATTGTTCGCTCAAATTTGAGATTAAAACGAGCTTTGGACCGCCTTAAAATATTATATGAAGAGACAGAAGAACTATATAAAGCCTCGGTGGTTACAAAAGAAATATGCGAATTACGGAATATGATTTCGGTGGGTTATCTTATAATAAAAATGGCATTGGATAGAAAAGAGAGCAGGGGATTGCATTATTCTCTTGATTATCCTCCAAAAAAGGATTAAAGATATTTAGTTGAGTTTAATAAAGGTATATGTAATTGTACCTTTTTGCACTTCCGGTGCATCGTTGTCAGGAGAAAATTTGGCCTGCATGGCAGCAGTTTTTGCCGAATTCCATAAAACCGGATTAGACACTGTTGTTCCAATAGCTCCGGGTTCTGCACGTGTAACATTTCCATTTCTGTCAACCCATATTGTAACAACCACTTTTCCTTGGTCATCTTCTGTGTATTGAGGCGTAGGAATACTTTTTGCACCTCTGCCTTTAAGTGAATAGCCCGGTCCCGACCCGGGTCCTGTACCTGGTCCATCCCCCGATCCTACTCCGGTGCCGGATCCCGTTCCTGTTCCACTTCCCGACCCACTTCCGGTGCCGCTACCGCTACCGCTACCTTGCCCCCAGTTGAAGTTTTTAATCCGATTATCAACTTTGGTGTTGTCGGTGTTTTTTTCTGTCTTGTTTTGTCCGGCATAATAGTTCACCGTTTCATTATCCTGAGTAACATAATTTTCATTTGTATTGCCGGCATTGTCATTCGAAATTGATTCGTAAAATTGTTTGTCGAACACTTCGTCTGAGCCGCCACCGCCTCCTCCCGCATTGGTTTCTATTATCACGCCTTCTTCTTCGGGTAGTGGTAATGGAGTTTTAAAGCTGAAAAAAAACAAAAGAATAATCATTACACAACCGCAAAACAAAAATGTAAGCAGTGCCGAAATCCATTTTTTTTTATTTTCCATAACCTGAATTTTAATGATTATTAATTGTTTTCAGGACGTGTGGCTAATACAACTTTATGTTTTGTGCCTTTTTCTTTATTTATTGAATTTACAATGTCAATAACATTAACTGCAAACTGAATAGGAACGGTTGCGTCTGAACGTAATACAACAGAAGCATCGGTTTGCCCTTCCAGTTCTTTGGCTATACCTGCTCTAAGTCCCGCCGCATCAAGAACAACCTTATCTATGGAATATTGCAAATTCTCATCAATGTAAACGTTTACAGCTTTTTTGTTCACAGGAACACGTTCTGTTGTACTACTTGGCAATAAAAGTTTTATTGCATTAGGGCTAACAACTGACGAAGTAAGTACAAAAAAGATTAACAACAGAAAAACCAGGTCCGACATTGTAGAGGAGCTGAAATCTGTTGAGCGCTTATTTCTTGTTTTAATATTCATGACAATTGTTTTATGCCGGCTCGTTCAGAATATCCATAAATTCCGTTGACCGTGCTTCAAGTATGTAAACAACTTTTTCTACACGTGCAACAATTATGTTATAAGCCAGAAAAGCCAGAATTCCAACAATAAGACCTGCAACTGTGGTTACCATAGCTTCGTAAATACCACCTGAAAGCATTCCGATATCAAGATTGTTGCCGGATTTAGACAGTTCGTAAAAAGCATTAATCATACCTGTTACTGTCCCTAGAAACCCAAGCATGGGACCAACGCCTGCAATAACAGAAAGAAAAGTAATACTTTTTTCCAGTTTGCCAACCTGGAGTTTCCCTTCATTTTCAATGGCTGTTGTAATATCATTTAATGGTCTTCCAATTCTTGTAATACCTTTTTCAATAAGTCTGGCCATCGGGGTAGCATTGCTACGGCAGAGTGTAAGTGCCTGGTCAATTTTCCCTTCGGTAATATAGTGCTTTATGTTTGCCATAAATCCTGCATCTTCTTTGCTGGCTTTGCTGGTAGCCATGTATCTTTCAAAAAAGATATATACGGCAATAATTAGTAATGCGGCAATAGGAATCATTACGGGGCCGCCTTTTACGGCAAGAGCCCAAAGCGAAAGTGTATCGTATTGCTGGGCGGCTGATTCAACGGTATTTGCGGTGGCTGAAGCTACCGTGTCACCACCTTGAACAATCTGAAGAAGAATATTCAAAAACATAATCTGTGATTTTAAAGTAAAAGTACCGTTTTATGCAGCTCGCTCTTGTTTATGAAAATGATTATTGTTAACAGCATAGTGTTAATTAAAAACGTATAAAAACGAAAAATATTTTATGGAATATAAACAGCTCCGGCACTGGTTGATTTTGAGGCTCCCGTTGCCGAAGATATTGTGTTGGGCAAATCATTTAAGCGTAACCAGCCCATAAATGCAAAAACCATTGCCTCTTTAAAATCAATGATTGTTTCATTCGGAATAACTATGCTGTCTTTAAGTTCTTTTCGAAGATTTTCAATAAGGAATTTGTTTTTAACTCCGCCGCCTGTAAATAGTATTTTTTTGTTATGCTTTGTTGATTGTGTTATTTGATTGACGGCATGAATCACAAGCGTGGAAAGAATATCGTTTATGCTTTCAACCTTACTTTTTTCTATTATGGGCAGAAATGTTTTTTCAACCCATTCTCTTCCCAACGATTTAGGGTAAGGCTCAGAATAATATGATAAGTTATTTAGTTTGGTTAATAATTCCGGATTAGGGTTCCCCTTGGCAGCCAGCATGCCGTCTTTGTCAAAATCACATACTGTTTTACGTGCGTAATGATTGAATACAATATTTACAGGACAAATATCAAATGCAATTCTTTTATTGCTGTCTTCTTTGGAAATGTTTGCAAAGCCGCCTAAATTTACCAGGGCATCGAACTCTTCGAAAAGCAGTTTGTCTCCGATAGGTACCAGTGGGGCGCCTTGTCCGTTTAATGCCACATCGCTGCTTCTGAAATCGCAAATTACGGGAATTTCTGTTTCGGCAGCTATGGAAGCTCCATGGCCTGCCTGAAAAGTCATGCCCATTTTTGGCTCGTGAAATATAGTGTGACCATGCGATGCTATGAATTCGGGCTTTTTATGTGTGGTTCTTAAAAAGTTTAAAATAAGTTCACCGTAATATTTCCCTAGTTTTCTGTCGGCAATCATTAGTTCAGAGCCACTCATTTGCGGCATTTGCATCAGCATTTTCCTGATTTTTTCATCATATTGATATGTGATGGCCTCATCAATATTATATTCCCATTTGTTGTTGTTTAAACGAAAAGAGCAAAGTGCCAAATCTATACCGTCAAGCGATGTTCCGGACATTAAACCGATACCGCAAGTCCACTCTGTGATATTGTATTTACTCATTATAATAATTCTTTTAGCTCATCTACGCCAATGCCACGGGAGCCTTTAAGGAGTATGATGTGATTTTTTATTGCGTGTTTTTTCAATATGTTTTTTGCCTCGGCAGTATTAATAAAAAACGTAAATGAATTGAATTCAGCTTTGAATTTATTGAAACAATCTCCTATTAAAATAACATTGTCAATTTTTAATTCAATTAGTAATTTAAGGATATTGTAATGCTCTTCATCGCTATATTTCCCAAGTTCCAGCATGTCGCCAAGAATGGCTGCTTTTTTGCCGTTTTTAATGTCTGCTAAATTCTTCAAGGCAGTGGCCATGCTGGTAGGATTTGCATTATATGCGTCGAGTATTATTTTGTTGCTGTTTGTTTCAATCCACTGTGAACGCATGTTGGAGGGAATATATTCAGATAGCTTTGTGTTTATCTTTTCCGGATCGCCGCCAAAATATAATCCAATTGAAATGGCAGCCAATATGTTAGGCATGTTGTAATTGCCAATTAAGTGTGTTTCGGCTGTGTATTTTTTATTATTGTGTTCCCATCTGCATTTCAAAAACGGATTGATATCATTTATTAAAGCTGCATTTAGAATTTTTTCGCCATATAAAATTCTTTCGTTTTTGCCGGATTGCTCAAGTAAAAGCGAATCATCTTCGTTTACAAATATTTTTCCGTTTTTTCTTTTAATAAATCTGTATAATTCGGTTTTGGTCTTAATGACATTTTCAAAACTGCCAAAACCTTCAAGATGAGCATGGCCTATATTGGTAATAATTCCGTAGTCGGGTTGTGCGATTTTGCAAAGAAATTCTATTTCTCCCATATGATTGGCTCCCATTTCGATTACGGCAAATTTTGTTTCTTTTTTAATTGCCAGTAATGTAAGAGGAACACCAATATGATTATTCAAATTGCCTTGGGTAGAATATACTGTGTCTATTGTCGATAAGGATTCGCGAATAAGTTCTTTAGTAGTTGTTTTACCGTTGGTTCCGGTTATTCCAATTACTGTTGAATTTAAGTTTTCGCGATGCATTGCTGCTAGTTTTTGCAAAGTTTTTAAGCTGTTGGCAGTATAGTAACAGTGTTTGTGTTTCCGAAATTTTTCGTTTTGCGTAACAACAACCGAGGCACCTGAGTCAAGAGCTTGCTGAACAAAATTATTTGCATCAAAATTATTGCCTTTTAGTGCAAAAAACACCATGCCGGGCTTTATAGAGCGAGTGTCGGTGGATACGCCCGTTGAGTTAATTACTTCCTGATATAAATTTTGAATATTCATAAAAAACCCCCATGGGTTAGATGGGGGTAAAGTTAGTTATTTTTGAAATTATTTAAAATCCAATCGGACTGCCGACACGAATCATGGCACAGCGGAATCCTATATAATCAGTTGCAAGATTTTGGTCGAGGAATCTACGGGTACCGGGACTTAGCCAGTAAGCACGGTCTTTCCATGAACCACCTTTGTAAACTCTTGCTGTATTGTTAATCATAGAGGATTTTGAATATTCATACATCAATTTGTTTTCATATTCGCTTTCTTTCATCAGGTCATCACCATAATAGATTGAAGATGAATAATCACCATCGAGATAGTTGCGATTATCGGAATAACGATAATTACGTCTGTGAGCAGCTTCTTCCTGTGTAACCGGTCTCCATTGAATACGTCCCAGGCTGTCTTTTTCAGCAATTAAACCTTCTTCGTCTGTTACCTTGGTCATAAACTCATTTCCGCGGTAAGATCTGAAGTCATCAAAATCTTCAAAAGAAAGAGGACGATAAACATCAAGTACCCATTCAGCTACATTACCTACCATATTGTAAAGTCCATAGTCATTTGGCCAGTAAGAGAAAACAGGAGCTGTAATATCGGCTGCGTCATTTAAATTTCCTGCCACACCCATATTGTCTCCACGACCTCTTTTAAAGTTTGCAACAAAATCGCCCATGTTTTTATAATAATCTGTACGAAGCAGATGGCCATTCCATGGGTAAATTCTGCGTTCAATAACGCGCTCAAACAATGTGTTACCAATTAAACCAAGAGCGGCAAACTCCCATTCAGCCTCGGTAGGCAGACGATATTTGGGTAATAAAATACCGTCTTCCATTCTAACTTTACGGGTACCTGAGCCATTAGGATTCAAATCGTACAAATCGTTTTTAACAACGCCTTCGAACTGACCGGCAAGATATGCATCGGTGTTGAAGTTTTCTTCGTTTTGCTGGTTTGGATCGATTTTAAGAATACCTTCACGAATCATAATATATTCGTTAACCCTGTCGGTACGCCACTCGCAATATCTGTTAGCCTGTACCCAGCTAACACCAACTACCGGATAAAAATTATAGGCCGGATGGCGTAAATAGTATTCTACATAAGGCTCGTTGTAGCCAAGTCTTGAGCGCCATACCAATGTGTCCGGCAATGCTTGATGAATTACTTCAGGGTAATCTACGCCAAAAACGCGACCCAGCCAATATAGATATTCGCGATAATCTACGTTAGATACCTCGGCCATATCCATATAAAAAGATGATACCGTAACACGACGTGGGATATTGTCCCATTTATACGGCACTTCTTGTTCGGTACGACCCATAACAAAAGTACCACCTTCTATAAGAATCAGACCGGGTCCTGTTTCTTGTTCTGAATAAGGAACAACTTCAAAACCACCCCATTTAGGATCGTTGTAAAACCACGCCGTTGTTCTGGATCTTTCCCTGTAACAAGAAGAAAATGTTAAGGTAATCAATCCCAAAATTAGAAACCCTTTGAAAATCCTGTTTTTATTGAGCATGTTTGTGAAATTTTCGGTTCAATTTAAATAATAACTGAAATATTTGGTTAATTATTGTGTTTAATTAAAAGGAAGGACAAGTAATTGGTTTTAATCTTTTTTGCTTTGGAGAACATTCAAACTGAACTGTTAAAGAAAACTCA
>CAZJYL010000016.1:3269-17298 GCA_964550265.1 uncultured Bacteroidaceae bacterium | reverse complement strand
GGTTAAATTCCAGCGATACCCATTTTGCCGAAAATAAATTTCCTGCTTTTTGCAATGTGGCATCACTTGCCGAAACATCGTTAAAAACAACAGAAACATATGGAAAGTTATGAAACAGACTAACATCAATATCCTTAACCTTAATTTCAGAATTAATCTCTTTATTAACTCTTTCTATAACCTTCTGCTCTATTTTATCCTGAAAAACAACAACCAGTAACCATGCAACAAGAATCAGAAATATAAAAGAACCAATAGTCCATAAAAAAGCTTTAAGTGCTATTTTATACCACTTTTTCTTTTTTTCTTTTTTCGAAACCAATTGCTGCTCCATTGTTAATAAACGAATTTTAAATCGTGTAAATTATATGTTGCTGTTTTCTTTAAAACTATCCCAGCCCTGAGCTTTCAGCGAAATACTTTGTCCGGCTTTAGTTATAAAGTTCATTCCTTCACCTTTTCCCGTAATATGGCCTATAACCAGAATATCTTCCCGCTCTTTGAGCTTTTCATATTCCGATAAAGGAACAGTAAACAATAATTCATAATCTTCTCCTCCATGTAAAGCCATGGTTATTTCAGTAATGTTAAATTCTTCAGCTACTTTGCCGGTTTCAATATCAATAGGGATTTTTTCCTCATAAATACAGCAGCCCATACCACTCTGCGAACATATATGGTGTAATTCCGATGAAAGCCCGTCTGAAATATCCATCATTGACGTAGGTTTTACAGAGACTTTGCGTAATTTTTCCAATATGTCAAATCGTGCTTCGGGTTTTAACTGGCGTTCTATTACATATTCATAACCCTGCAAGTCGGGCTGAAAATTGGGATTGGCCTCGAAAGTCTTTTTTTCGCGCTGCAAAACAAGTAGTCCTGCATAAGAAGCGCCAAGGTCGCCGCTTACACATATAAGATCATTTTCTCCCGCTCCATGACGATAAACTATTTCATCTGATTTGGCCTTGCCTAAAACTGTAATTGAAATCACTAAACCATGAGCACTACTGCTGGTGTCGCCTCCGGCTAAATCAATCTTATATTTGTCGCAGGCCATTTTCATTCCCGCAAATAATTCATCTAAAGCTTCTACGCCAAAACGGCTTGATATTCCTATACTCACAAATACCTGCTGTGCAACACCGTTCATGGCAGCAATATCGCTAAGATTAACAGTTATGGCTTTGTATCCAAGGTGTCTTAATGGCATCCATGACAAATCGAAATGAACACCCTCATTCAAAATATCAGTTGAAACAAGAGTCTTTTCATCCTTTTCGTATCCAATCACGGCTGCGTCATCGCCTATGCCTTTGAGCGTGCTTTTATTAACTAACGCAAAGTCTTTTGTAAGGCGATTAATAAGAGCAAATTCTCCCAATGACGAAATATTGGTAAACGCCGGCTTTTTATCTTCGAGCATAGTAAAAATTTTATGCAAAAATAATGAATATTATTCCCTGAAATCTGCTTCAGCAATATGTTATTAACCATTAATATTTGAAAATGGCAAAAGTCTTAAACAATTAAAACGAAGTTTTAACAATTGCATTGCCAATAAAAAGATACTTTCTTTTGTCTTCAACACGCTGACACAGCACACGTGTGCGTTTAAGGCAAATTTTGCGATAAGTTTTTCCCTTCCAAAAAAATTCAGCACCATCGGGTAAATTCTTGATATAAATTTCACCTTCGCTTTCATCGGGCTCTTCCGTTTCATTTTCATAGGTAACCCGCGGTTTATCGAGTTGAATCAAAGCCTCTGATTTCCACCGGGGTGAAAATTCATAAAGAGACATAACTATTCTGAGCAACATTTTAAAAGCAAATTTCCATTCTTCGCCATGAGGCTGTGCTCTGTGGCCGTATTCACGCCACACCATGGCATGCGCAATTTCATGGCACAAAACTATCATAAATTGCCCTAAAGGCAAATCACGCCTTACATACACCCGCGCAATGCCACTTCTGTCCCTGACCAAAAAAGTACCTAAACGATGCTTTGAACTTCGCTGGAAACACATTTCGATATTAAGTCTGTTTGCAGCATCGTGCAAAAATAAATATAGCTGACGATTATAGTTTTGAACAAAAAAAGTAGCCGAAATCGGTTTCATTAAACCCATTAAAAATTAATCAAGCTTAAGAACTGCCAAAAACGCGCTTTGAGGCACTTCTATATTTCCAACCTGACGCATTCGTTTTTTACCTTTCTTCTGCTTTTCAAGGAGCTTGCGTTTACGCGAAATATCACCACCGTAGCATTTTGCCGTAACATCTTTTCTGTAGGCTTTAATGGTTTCGCGGGCTATGATTTTTGAGCCTATGGCAGCCTGAATGGCTATATCAAACTGCTGACGCGGAATTAGGTCTTTTAGCTTTTCACACATGCGACGGCCGAAAGAGTATGAATTATCTTTATGAATAAGAGTTGACAATGCATCAACCTGATCTCCGTTTAGTAAAATATCGAGGCGAACCAAATCTGCTTCGTGATAGCCAGACTCGTGATAATCAAACGAAGCATACCCTTTAGAAATACTTTTTAGTTTGTCGTAAAAGTCGAATACTATTTCTGCAAGAGGCATTTCAAAAGTAACTTCTACTCTGTCGGTAGATAAAAACACCTGATTTTTAAGTACTCCTCTTTTATCAATGCACAACTTCATAATTGCACCTAAATACTCAGATTTTGTAATTACATTAGCCATAATATAAGGCTCTTCGATATAATCAATCTTTGTAATTTCAGGCAACCCGCTTGGATTATGCACTTCAACAAGTTCTTGCTTGCGGGTATAAACTTTATACGAAACGTTTGGTACCGTGGTAATAACATCCATATTAAATTCACGGTCCAATCGTTCCTGAATAATTTCCATGTGAAGCAAGCCTAAAAAGCCGCAGCGGAAACCAAAGCCAAGAGCGGCAGAAGATTCCGGTTCAAAAGTTAGAGAGGCGTCGTTAAGTTGCAGTTTTTCGATTGACTCGCGCAATTCTTCGTAATCATCAGCATCAACCGGATACATTCCGGCAAACACCATAGGCTTAGCTTCTTTAAATCCTTCTATGGCATTGCTACATGGAAATTCAACATGGGTTATGGTATCTCCCACCCTGACTTCTCGTGCAGTTTTGATTCCCGAAATTATGTAGCCTACATCACCCGCAAATAACTCTTTTTGAGGAGTCAGCCTCATTCCAAGAGTTCCAACTTCATCGGCATGATACTGTTTTCCTGTGCTAATGAGTTTAACAAAATCATTTGTTTTTATCCGCCCGTTTATTATTCTGAAATAAGCAATAATACCTCTGAAAGAGTTAAACACACTGTCGAAAATCAAAGCCTGAAGAGGTGCTTCTATTTCTCCTTTTGGAGGCGGAATCTTGTTTATAATAGCATCCAATATTTCCTCAACACCCATTCCTGTTCTGGCACTGGCTTCAATTATTTCATCGCGTGAGCAACCCAACAATTCAACTATCTGGTCTTTAACCTCCTCAGGCATGGCGCTTGCCATATCCATTTTATTTAATATGGGGATTATTTCAAGATCGTGGTCTATAGCCTGATAAAGATTGGATATGGTTTGAGCCTGAATTCCCTGAGTTGCATCAATAACCAGAAGAGCCCCTTCGCAAGCAGCAATGGCGCGGGAAACCTCATACGAAAAGTCAACGTGCCCCGGTGTGTCAATCAGATTAAGCTTAAAATTTTCACCATCACGATTATATGCCATTTGTATGGCATGGCTTTTAATTGTAATGCCTTTTTCGCGCTCCAAATCCATGTCGTCTAAAACCTGATTCTGGAAATCACGTTCATTTATTGTCCCTGTATATTCCAGTAATCTATCGGCCAAAGTGGATTTGCCATGATCTATATGAGCAATAATGCAAAAGTTTCGTATGTTATTCATAATCGGGTGCAAAAGTACAACTTAATGCGATAATTTTAAAATCATGTAAAAAAATCACAATAAATACTTACCAATAAATCAACAGAAACAAATTAAAATTTGTTTATCCGGGTAACAATAAATTCTTAATTAACAAAAATCAAGTAAAAAATCCTGCAATCCCAATCAATAAACCATCTCCGGAGCTACTTCCTCAACCTTTCTGTCTGAATGCATTATTCTGTATCTAACATAATATTCAAACATACCTCCGCCAACAATTATATCAGTTATTACAACATTGCTGCTGTCGAATTTCAGTTTAACCACATCGCCTATTTTGTGCGGTATAACAATGCGGGACGAATCACGGGTATATCCTGCCTCAACAAGACCGCGATATTTTTCAAGATGATTTACAACTTTAAACAAACTGTCAATAGTTTTATTTGCCATCATTAACCTGGCCATTTCCTGCTGATGCTTAAGCTGAAGTTCATTCATAGCCTCAGTATGGCGTTTATTTGCCGTCAAGTTTAAATATACCAAAAAGCTCGTAATTCCTAATAATAGAACAACTAATATAATAAGCCATGTTTTATTACCGCGTTTTGTTTCCTGCGGCATATTTGAGTCAAATGCATCCATGTTTTATAATTTAATAAATCATAACAAAAATAATAAACTTTATTAACTTTTCTATTGTATTTAATTGATTAATAAAAAGGTTTTTCAAATAGTTAACAGATTAAAACAGAAGCCCGTGTTTTAAAGAAATGTTAATTTTATGAAAAATTAAAAATTCAATTTTGAAAAAAATGTAATTTTACCTCTTAAATTTTTTCTAAATGAACAGTTTCAATAATCTCCCTTTATTACAGGATGTCGATTTAAAAGACAAAGTAGTTTTAGTACGTGTTGATCACAACGTTGTTAAAAAAGGACTCATACATGATCCCTATCGGATTGAATCTACATTAAGTACTTTATATCATATTGTATCGCATGGTGGCAAGCTGATTCTCATGTCGCATGTAGGGCGACCAAAAGACAAAAAAGCAGGAGTAATTAATATCGGTTTTGAAAGTTCGGTTGAACCGATAGTTAAATATTTTGAAAACAAATTGAATGTCAAGTTTTTTATTCCCGAGTTTTCAAAAAACGGAGACAAAGGTTATGACGGCATTGATTCATCAATAAACAAACATATTGAAGACTTACGTTCAGGACGTATTGACGGCATTTATTTGCCAAATACCCGCTGGTTCTGGGGCGAAGAAGCAAAAGATGAACAAGCCGACAAATTCGCACAACAATTAGCAAATCTGGCAGATATTTATGTTAACGATGCTTTTGGTTCATGGCAGGCTCATGCATCAACAGTTGGTATTACAAAATACTTACCTTCATACGCAGGATATTTACTTCAAAAAGAAATATTAAACCTCGACCGCATATTTTCACCTCAACATCCGTTTGTAGCCGTAGTGGCCGGTTCGAAATTCGATACTAAAATTGACAGTTTATTTACCCTGCTTGAGAAATCGGATTTTCTGATTCTGGGAGGTGTAATATATAATGCCTATTTGTGTGCAAAATACGGTATCGAAATCAAAGGCGTAGAATCAGACGACATTGAGCATGCACAACGTTTTGTAGAATTTGCCTCAAAATATCGGGGCAAATTGGTTGAACTGCCTTTTATTGTAGAGTCAGACTCCATCGAAGGGCGCTTCGAGGGGCAATATAGAACTCATGACATTCGTAATCTGAAAAAAGGAACCAGGCTAAATTATGTTCTTGATGCAGCGCCTGAGTCTTTTGAAGATAAAAACGTTCTTGATGTTTTTAATAATGCAAAAACGATTTTTGTAAATGCCGTAATGGGCCTAACTCCATACTTCAATGACGGCACAATAGCTTTGGATACTTTAATTGACAAAAATAAAGAAGCCATGAAACTTTATGGCGGGGGCGACACAATGCAGGAATTTAAGCGTTTATTGCCCGGACTATATATAAAAGCCGTTGATGATCCCAAATATTATATTTTTACAGGTGGAGGTGCAGTTCTAACAGCCATTGAGCAAGGAACAGCATACGGATTAGAACCTGTAAAAGCTCTTTTAAACAATAAAGTTTAAAATAAGTATTTTCATGTTTTGAATAAAAACTGAAAATACAGCTGAAAGCAGAAAAATCACCAAATCTGCATTTATCACCAGCTAAACAACTTGCCGAAATTAAATTTTGGTAAGTTGTTTTTTATTGAAAAACATTTAGATTTTATGAAAACAAGGCCTTAATGCAATCAATAGTGATGTTTAATAAGGATTTAACATCCAATTGCACCTGATTACCGCTATTCATTTCTTTAATGGTAACTATATCTGCTTTTTTCTCGTCCGGACCTTGAATTATTATATACGGAAAAGAGTTGGCATCGGCATAAGAGAATTGTTTTTTTATTTTGGCGGCTTCGGGATACACAACACATGCTATACCGTTAGTACGTAATTGTTTTGCCAGTTTCATTAAGTCAACAATGTTTTCATTTCCGAAATTAATGAACAAAATATCAGCCAGGTGACCAATATTTTCAGGAAATAAGTTTAGTTCCATCATAACATCGTAAATGCGATCAGCTCCAAAAGAAACGCCAACGCCGGATATTCCGGGCATGCCAAAAACACCGGTAAGGTCATCATAACGACCACCACCGCTAATGCTGCCAATGGAAACATCCAAGGCAGAAACCTCAAAAATGGCTCCTGTATAATAACTTAAGCCCCGCGCCAAACTAATGTCAAATTTCACCTGCGATTTTAATTCCAGCTCATCTACAAAACCAAGCAACTCCTCCATTTCGGCAATTCCTTTAAGACCTGTTTCTGAGGTGATATGTTTTTTCAACTGCGCCAAAATGGCGTCATTGCCGGTAACCGGTTGCATAATCTCCATAAGTTTTTGCGGCACATCTACAGGAAAGCCACGCTCAACCAACTCTTTGCCTACGCCTTCCCAACCAGTTTTGTCAAGTTTGTCAAGCGAAATCGTAAAATCCATAAAACGGTCACTTACGCCTAGTGCATCGGCAATGCCCTGAAGAATTTTTCTGTTATTGACTTTAAGCACCACACGTATGCCTAATTTCTGAAAAACAGAATCAAGAATATCCAATAAGCCTGCTTCTTCTGTTTGGCTGCAGGTTCCTATAACATCAACATCGCACTGATAAAATTCCCTGTATCTCCCTTTTTGCGGTCTGTCAGCACGCCAGACAGGCTGCATCTGATAACGTCTGAAAGGAAATGAAATATCGTTCTGATTCATTACAACAAAACGCGCAAACGGCACAGTAAGATCGTATCGCAAGCCTTTTTCAGAAATATGTTTAATGACTTCACTACTGCTATGTTCTTTTTCTGCGGGAACAGAATTCATAAAATCGCCTGAATTGAGTATGCGAAAAATCAGCCGGTCGCCTTCTTCGCCATACTTGCCCATCAGCGTTGAAAGTTGTTCCATCGAGGGTGTTTCTATAGGCTGAAAGCCGTGCTTTTCGAATACCGAACGCAGAACAGAAAAAATATAATTCCTGCGCGCCATCTGCGCCGGAGAAAAATCGCGTGTGCCTTTAGGAACCGACAGAGTCGTCTTTGCCATAGATAAGTTTTTTGCGAAATTAGTGAAAATTAAAAATATTACTAAGAGTGCAAAATTATAAAAGCATTGTTAAGCCCCTATTTGTTTTTTACAAATACGCTTTTTAACTTAGGCTCAGAAAAAACAACAAACACAATAAATGTAATCAACAAAACAGTATTGAATGCCAAACGCTGCGGCATACTATCGGCAAAAAAGAACTTTGTTGTGTAAACCGACACAAAATATAATAAAACACTAAGCGTCATATAATAAAATATGCGTTTTAAGTCATATTTTATCGGATAATGTTTTTGACCCAGAAAATATGAAATCACCATCATTACAGCATAACAAGCAAAATTTGCCCATGTACTTCCCATATATCCAATAACCGGAATCAATAAAACATTCAACAAAACAGAAATAAAAGTACCCGTAAGGCTGATATATGCACCAAATCTGGTTTGTCCCGTGAGCTTATACCATATACTCAAATTGTAAAAAATTCCCAAGAAAACATGACTATATAATAAAATAGGCACAATTTGTAATCCACTGTAATATTCCTTGCCAACGAAGTGTTTTACAATATCCATATATAAAATAATAGCCAAAAACATTCCTGTCATAATAATGACAAAATACTTCATCACATCGGCATAAACTTCCTTTGCATCACCGTCTTTTTGTTTTGCAAAAAAGAAAGGCTCGGCAGCATAACGGAATGCCTGTACAAAAATAGACATCACAATGGCTATCTTGAAACACATGCCATAAATGCCCAACTGGTACATGGCAACATCTTCGGGCAAAAGATATTTCAATAAAACACGGTCAACCGTTTCATTTGCAATTCCTGCAAGTCCCAGAATAAGTAATGGAGCTGCGTACGACAGCATACGCTTAAGTAACGGAAAAGAAAATCCAAATCTGATTCTGAAAAAATCGGGAATAAGCAAAACAAAAACTACCGCAGATGCAACAAGGTTTGAAACAAAAATATGTCCGACAATAGGCTTTCCATCACTTATGAACGACAAATAATCAGGACCCCATGAAAAATTATTATATAAATAAGGCACTAATAAAAGCAATATAAGATTTAAACCAATATTCACAAAAATGCCAACGAGTTTAATAATGGCAAATTTTACAGCCTTGTTTTCAGCACGTAATTTTGCAAAAGGAATACTTGTAAAGGCATCGAGGCCTACAATAAGCGCAAAACATTGAATATATTCGGGATTGTCGCCATATCTTAACAAAGATGCTATCGGTTGCGAAAAAATCAATGCAAAAACAATAAACAATGTGCTTGTGGTAAAAAGCGAAATAAGGGTGGTGGAATATACCTTGTCTTTGTTTTCCTCTTTCTGATTAAAATTAAAAAATGCCGTTTCCATTCCATAAGTCAAAATGACTATAAAAAAGGCAACATAAGCATACATTTCAACATATACGGCAGATTCTTCGGGCAAAAAGACACGACTATAAAGAGGGACAAGAAAATAATTCAGCAAGCGGCCAATTATGCTGCTAATTCCATATACGGCTGTTTGTCCTGCCAAATTTCTAAGGTTTCCCACAATCAATTTATATGGGGTAAAATTACATTATTTAGCAATATAATATATATCGGAAACAAATATTTTAATGTTTCGATAAAGAATATTATAGCTTTTAACCTAAGTACGTTTTTAAAACATTACTTCTAGAGTTGTGTTTTAAGCGCTTAAGTGCTTTTTCCTTAATTTGCCTTACACGCTCGCGCGTAAGATCGAAATGAATGCCAATCTCCTCAAGTGTCCAGCTGTGATTAACGCCAATTCCAAAATACAGATTAATGATGTCTCTTTCTTTTTCGCTTAAAATTGCCAGCGAGCGTTCTATTTCCCGCTTAAGACTTTCTGTCATCAATTTTTGGTCTGTATGCGGAGTATCATTGTTAATCATCATATCAAGCATACTGGTTTCATCATCATTAGTAATTGGAGCATCAACAGAAACATGTTTGCCCGACAATCTAAGTACATCAGAAACTTTATCTTCGGATAAATCCAAGCTGCTTGCAATTTCATCGGCCGACGGAGTCCGCTCATAAAATTGCTCAAGCCGCGATGCTTGTTTCGAAATTTTATTTAAAGAACCAACTTGATTTAATGGTAATCGCACAATGCGCGACTGTTCGGCCAGTGACTGAAGTATAGACTGGCGAATCCACCAAACGGCATAAGAAATAAATTTGAAACCTCTGGTTTCATCAAAGCGCTGTGCAGCTTTAATTAAACCCAGATTTCCCTCATTAATCAGATCCGGCAAACTCATACCCTGATTTTGATATTGCTTGGCAACAGAAACAACAAAACGCAGATTAGCTTTGGTTAATTTTTCCAAAGCAACCATATCTCCTTGTTTTATGCGTTGTGCCAGCTGAACCTCTTCTTCGGCCGATATTAGCTCTTCTTTGCCAATATCCTGCAAATATTTATCCAACGAAGTTGTTTCACGATTAGTAATAGACTTTGAAATCTTTAGTTGTCTCATAAAAGTTGTATTAGTTAAATGTTTTTGTAACTCAGAAAAACATAATAATTACAAAAACTGAATTATTCTTTAATTAGCTATGGCTTTTGAGTTTTAAAATAAATTATAATCCAAAACCATAATATGCTTTCATTCCGTTAGGATAGAATCCTTCAATTAAAACACCACCAGTTTTTCCCGATAAAGCATTTTCAATATCTTCAATTGAGTATATTACTGTTTTGTCAATTTTTGTAATAATAAAGCCCACCTTAATTCCCGCATCATTGAAAGCACCTTTGTCTAACGATGAAATTTGCATTCCGTTTTGCAAGTGTAACCGCGCCAATACTTTTTCGTCAGGCACAGTAAATGTAGCTCCAAGGAAGTTTGAAAAATCCTTGTCTTCTTTTTTCAACAATGATTTTTCGCCCCGGCTATTTAACAGCGTAACATTTTTATTTATTATTTTATCATTCCTGTTGATTTCCAGCTCAACTTTATCACCGGGACGTTTTTCGGCAATAAGTTCCAATAAACGGCTTGAGCTGTTTACTTCTTCTTTGTTCATTGATAAAATAACATCTCCCGCTTCAATTCCTGAAGAATTAGCAGCACCGTCACTACTAACACCGGCTACATATACTCCTTTCATATTCGAAAGATTGTATTGCCGGAATGTTGCAGCAGTAATATCGACTACATCTGCACCCAGATATGCCCTCTGAACATAGCCAAATTCTTTTATATCAGACACTACTTTATTTGCAATATTCGACGGTATTGCAAAAGAATATCCCGAATAGGAACCGGTATTACTGGCAATTGCTGCATTAATGCCAATAAGTTCTCCTCTGGTATTTACAAGTGCTCCTCCGCTGTTTCCCTGATTAACGGCTGCATCGGTCTGAATAAATGATTCAATAGAGCTTCCGCCGCCAAGGATGTTAATATTCCTGGCTTTTGCACTAACAATTCCTGCGGTTACCGTGCTCGTAAGATTAAAAGGGTTTCCAACAGCCAAAACCCATTCCCCTATTTTTACCTTATCGGAATTCCCAAACTCAAGATAAGGCAGATTGTTTTCCTCAATTTTTATTAAAGCTAAATCGGTAGATTGATCAAGACCAACAATAGACGCCTGATATTCTCTTTTGTCATTTAAGACTACAAGTATCTGCTCGGCTTCCTGAACAACATGGTTGTTTGTAACAATGTATCCGTCGGAGCTTATTATTACGCCGCTGCCGCTGGCCATAATTGGATATTGCTGCGAAAATGGCTGTATATCGAAAAAATTATAAAAAGGCGCAAAAAAATCATCATAATAAGCGTTTTTGCGTGTAAATGAAGTTTTAATGTGTACAACAGCAGGCACCGACTTTTCGGCAGCTATTGTAAAGTCAACAGGGTCGCTGGGCATGGCATTCGTTGCTGGGCAAAAGAAAAATAGTCCAACACTAAAAATAAAATAAAACATACCCAACATGCAATTAGTCTTAAAATCATTCGTTTTCATTGTCAAACTGTTTTAATTTACTTTTTTATAAAACAATACCGATAACGATATACACAAATGTTTTATTGCGTTAATAAACACAAAACAATATTTAAAAATCTTTAGAAATAAATTATGTATTTTTGTCATCAAAAACAAGCTACACTTGTTTTTAGGAATTATCAATGAAGGGGAGAAAAAACAGATATTATAAGCAAAACATAAAATCATTCATCACAGGAGTGATAATCGGGGTTGCATTTGTTTTAGGTGCATATTTCACTTATTTGCTTATTACAAACGATGAAGAGGAAAGACGACCTGCAAAATATGTTTTTAAGGTCAGCGATTCAATACCCGCACTTTATAACATTGCCGGTTTTTCACGTATTTTTCGCGATAATTCATTAATGAGTGTGGATAGTGTTTTTTACATTAACAAATGGAATCAATTAATAGAAATGAGCGGGTATCGCGAAATGGACTCAATGTTTCTGGACTCTGTAATTCGTAAAATGTATTTTGATTCCATTAAATTTTCTTCATATACATCAGCAGATACCATTATTTTGCAAAACGATAAATTTATATCGAGTTCAAATATTATTGTTAAAGTTCAAAAACTGTTATCATCAAGTAACGATACTTCATCTGCCGACTATACATATTCAGAAGCCAAATTTATTATAGAATACTGGGAATCTCCCTTGAAGTTTAAAGGCTTTAAAAAAAACGACAACCATGTTGTTGTTTTTGGAATAAACCCAAAGTTTCCTGTTTCTTTTATGCAGATAGACAACATGCTTTATCTTTCCGAAAATCAGTTGTGGTATTCCCTGCCTAATTCAACCACTTTTTCAAGTTTCATTCCCGTAACATCATCACATATTTTATCCCGACTAAAAGCAGCGCAAAAACAATTATAATCATGAAAACTGCTTATAAATTTCATGGAGCCGGAAATGATTTCATCATTGTTGATTGTTTCGAAAAAAAGCATTTATTAACTGCAAATAATATAAAATTTCTTTGCGACAGGCATTTTGGTATTGGCGCTGACGGGCTTATTATTATTGAAAAATCCGACAAGGCAGCTTTCAAAATGGTTTATTTTAATGCTGACGGCAATGAGGCTGAAATGTGTGGAAATGGTGCCAGATGTGCATTTGCATTTGCAAGTTCAAAACAATATTGTAAAAACCCAGATATTTTTGAAGCAGGAGACGGTATTCATAATGGAAAATTAATTTCTAAAAATAAAAATGAGTGGGTCATTCGTATAACACTAAAGTTAAACTCGGCACCCAAAAAAATTTCTGATGGTTCTTACTTTGTTGACACCGGTGTTCCGCACAATGTAAGAGTAGTAAAAAATGTTGATAAAATTGAAGTTAAAAAAGAAGGTGCAATTTTAAGATTTAACAAGTCGCTTTTCCCAAATGGTGCCAATATTAATTTTGTTGCAATAAAAGAAAACGAATTATTTATTCGGACCTATGAGCGCGGTGTAGAAGATGAGACTTTAGCCTGTGGAACGGGAATAACGGCTTCGGCTTTAGTGGCAAACAAGTTTCTGAATATCCCATTTCCTGTAAAAATACATGCATTGGGCGGCAATTTGACGGTTGAAAAAGAAAATGATTTATTGTGGCTTGAAGGACCTGCAACACACGTTTTTACCTTATCTTATTTTTAATTAACATGCTAAACGGATCTGTCACATTTTTACGTAAACCTGAACATTCTGATGCACAGTTTATGCTGGACATTGAAAACGATGAACGATACTGGCATTTAAGTGGTAATACATCTCCTTACACGCTACAGGACATTGAACAATTCATAGATGAATCTTCCTCTAATCTTGAAATTGATGGTCAGTTACGGCTTGTAATTATTGATATAGCAACAAAAAACAGGGCAGGCCTTCTTGATATATTTGAATATGACTCCTTGCATAAAAGAGCCGGTATAGGCATTTTTGTAGCGGAAGAATTTCGCGGTAAAGGATTAGCCTTTGATGCTCTGAACACCTTAATTCAGTATCTTTTTAAGGTAATGGATTTACATCAGCTATGGTGCAATGTGTTGGCAGATAATGATTCCAGCACAAACTTGTTTCTAAAAGCAGGTTTTAAACAAACCTGCATTAAAAAAGAATGGATATTTTACAACAATTGTTATCATGATGAAGCTTTATTTCAAATAATTAATCCCTATCATAGTTTATGAATAAGAAAATAATTATTGTCTCTCTTACCATAATTTTGGCCATTGCTCTTGTCAGCGCATGGATTATTTATTCAAAAGCCTTTGTCAATAATGTAAATCTGGAAGCAAAAGCAGAAAAAATCATTTATTTACCAACAGGAGGCAACATCCAGAACTTGTACGACACTTTGGAAAAATATGAAATTATTGATAAGGGTAGGTTATAAAATTCTTTAATACAAATCCA
>CAZJYL010000016.1:0-3259 GCA_964550265.1 uncultured Bacteroidaceae bacterium | reverse complement strand
AAAAAATCTTGATAAAAAATACAAGCCGGGAAGATATGTTATTACGTCAAATATGAGTAATAATGCGTTGGTAAATATGTTTGCCGGCGGAAGGCA
The DNA here is from genome assembly GCA_964550265.1 of uncultured Bacteroidaceae bacterium. Taxonomy (GTDB): domain Bacteria; phylum Bacteroidota; class Bacteroidia; order Bacteroidales; family DTU049; genus GWF2-43-63. The sequence goes on along the minus strand of CAZJYL010000016.1, from coordinate 3,163 downwards.
AACTCCTGTTAAAATAACATTCAACAACATTCGCACACGCGAAGAGTTGGCAAAAAGGATAGGTTCGCAACTGGAATGCGATGAAGACTCATTATTGTGTCTTTTAAATGATGAAAAGACAGCCAATATGTATGGGTTAAACAAAGAGAACATAATGGTAATGTTTATCCCAAACACATACGAATTTTACTGGAATACAAATGCACGGCAATTTATTGACAGAATGCATACAGAATGGGAAAAATTCTGGAATGATGAACGCAGGAAAAAAGCTGAAAAAATTGGCTTGTTGCCTATTGATATTTCCATTTTAGCCTCTATTGTTCAAGGCGAAACAACCAAAACGGACGAGATGGACATAATAGCTGGTCTTTATATTAATCGCTTAAAAAAAGGCTGGAAACTTGAAGCTGATCCTACAGTTAAATTTGCCGTAGGAGATTTTTCTATCACACGAATTTTAAAAAAACATCTTGAGTTTGAATCTCCATACAACACGTATAAAAATGAAGGGCTTCCGCCCGGACCTATAAATCTACCTGATGTTACTACTATTGACAAGGTGTTAAATTACAAAGAACATAATTATATGTTTATGTGTGCAAAAGACGACTTGTCGGGATATCACAATTTTGCTGTTACCAACAGTCAGCACGAAAAAAATGCTGCGAAATACCACGCAGCCTACCGTGAATGGGAACGAAAGAAAAAAGCCAAAGGAGGAAAATAGGCAAAATTATTCTTCAGTGCTTTCACGCAATGTTTCAAGTGCCTTTTCAGCTGCGTTTTGCTCTGCTCCTTTTATGTTATAATCAATACCTCTGCTCAGAGGTTCTCCATCAATTATAACTTCGCAGACATATTGTTTTTTACGACCTATCCGGAACGATTCAACAATGTTAAAATCTATCTTAAGTCGTTCTTTCTGGCAAAATTCAATCAGTTTGCTTTTAAAATTTGTTTCAGTTTTAATTATCAAATCAACATCTATTCTTCGGGCAAAAATAAAATTAACAAGAAGTTTTTGTGTAAACGAATACCCTTTGTCTATATAAACAGCGCCAAAAAAAGCTTCTAATGCATTACCTGTATAGGTATTATTTAAAGGGGTTTTGTTAATTGTAATTAATTTTGCAACGCCAAGTTTTTCGGCAATTTTATTTAAAGAATTTCTGCTAACTATCCGGGACCGCATTTCGGTTAAATCGCCTTCATCGGCAAATGGAAATTTTTTAAATAAATAATCTGCAACAATAATACTTATAACTGCATCGCCAAGAAACTCAAGCCGTTCGTTGGAAATTTCTCTTCCGTTTCGCTCAACATGGGCTGATTTATGTAGAAATGCCTGTTCATATAAAAAAATATTTCCGGGCTTAAACCCGAAAATATTTTTAATGTTTTGCGAAAGATTATTTAAATTCCTCTTGCCAAAAAATATCACTCTTCGAATTTTTTAAACGCAATGCACACATTATGTCCGCCAAATCCGAAAGTATTACTTAATGCATAAGTAAAATTACGCTCTTTTGACTTGCCAAATGTATAATCAAGAGCTGCAATTTCGGGATCGTCGGTAAAATGATTTATTGTTGCAGGGATTATGCTGTTTTTAAGTGATAAAACAACAGCAATAGCTTCGATGGCACCAGCTGCCCCCAATAAATGTCCATGCATTGATTTTGTAGAGTTAATGGAAATTTTTGAAGCATGATCTCCAAATAGCGAAACTATGGCTTTTGGCTCAGCAATATCACCAACCGGAGTTGACGTTCCGTGGGTATTTATATGTTCAACGTCTTCGGGAGTAATTCCTGCATCGTTAATAGCCAACAGCATAGCTGCTTTAGCTCCGTCTCCATCAGGATGAGGAGCAGTTAAATGATGAGCATCTGCAGACAATCCAAATCCAACCAATTCGGCATAAATTTTTGCTCCTCGCTTAACAGCGTGATCATAATCTTCAAGAATTAAGCTGGCTCCGCCTTCACCTAACACAAAACCATCACGGTCTTTGTCAAAAGGACGGGAAGCAGTTTTTGGATCATCGTTGCGTGTTGAAATGGCATGCATGGCATTAAAACCACCAATACCGCCCTGATTAACAGCAGCTTCGGAACCTCCTGCCACCATAACATCAGCATAGCCATGTCGTATAAGCATTATAGCATCTACTATGGCATTAGCTGACGAAGCGCATGCTGAAACAGTGCTATAATTAGGACCTTTTAATCCATTAATCATGCTGATATGACCTGCCGTGATATCAGCAATCATTTTTGGAATAAAAAAAGGACTGAAGCGTGGGGTTCCATCTCCTTTTGCAAATTCAGCAACCTCTTCGTAAAAGGTAATTAAACCACCAATTCCGCTGGCCCACACAACTCCAATGCGTGAACAATCTTCTTGCTCAAGGTTTAAACCTGAGTCTTTTATGGCCTCATTGGCACTAATGATTCCGAATTGAGAAACCAAGTCGTATTTTCTAACTTCTTTACGGTCGAAATACTGCGATGAATCATAATTCTTTACTTCACAAGCTATTTGTGTCTTGAATTTGGACGCATCAAACCTGGTTATCATATCACAACCACTTACTCCTTTAAGTATACTGTCCCAGAATTCCGAGACAGTATTACCTATAGGAGTAATAGCACCTAGGCCAGTTACAACAACTCGCCTTTTATTCATCAAATACAGTTTTATTTTTTATTTTCTTCAATGTACTTGATCGCTTCACCAACAGTGCCGATCTTTTCTGCTTGGTCATCGGGAATTTGAAGCTCGAAAGCTTTTTCGAATTCCATGATTAATTCTACCTGGTCGAGTGAATCTGCACCAAGGTCATTTGTGAAGCTAGCCTCTGGTTTAACTTCAGCTGCGTCGACACCTAATTTGTCAACGATAATGGCTTTTACTTTTTCTGCAATTTCTGACATGTTTTCCTGATTTTAGTAAAACAAGTTGCAAAGAAACTAATTTTAAAGTTCATAGCAAAATTTTATTGTCGAAATATTAGTTAAATTGTTGTTATTTGATTACTTATTAGATAGTTACACAGCTAATAAAATAATCTGTTACCTTATAAAAAGAGAATTTTATATCTACGCTGAATTCAAGTTACAAATGCAACTTTTTTGTTTTTTAAAATTAATAATAATTT
>CAZJYL010000015.1:0-17455 GCA_964550265.1 uncultured Bacteroidaceae bacterium | reverse complement strand
GTGGCGGCTATCCTGCTTTTGTGATAATTCTGGCCTATATCTTTGTTATAATTTATTTAATTAAAAGCGTTCGGTTTTTTATAACTAAAAATTATAAGGCTTTTCTTAATTACACTTCACTACATATAGTGGTAATAGTTTTTACGATTGGGTTATCGTTTGTATATTTTGTTTCCATTATAGACAATTACAGCTTTTCTGACAGAGCCGGCGGACTAAGCCTTAATGAAATCTTATTAAGTCCGTTTTCTTTAGAATCTTTTATTTCCTTCCTTCTGCCACTTTCAACCATTAAAGGATTTAATTACTTTGGTACAGATTTATCAATGGCCAATGGATATATCGGATTGATTGTTTTATGCTTTTTCTTGTTGTCTCTGTTTTCTAAAAAGAATATTATTCATAAGATTATTCTGGCTATTTCAATAATTTGTTTGATGATTTCTGTAGGAGAAAAAACATATATCAGGGAATTCCTTTATCATTACGTGCCATTATTCGACACATTCAGATTCCCTTCTGCATTTAGGTTGTTTTTCATTATCGGATTTATATTATCGGCGGGATTTTACTTAAATGACCTGGAAAACAAATTCAAATTAAAAAAAACAAAACGTCAAATTATTTTCGTTTCGCTTATTGCTGCATCATTTTATGTAGTTTCGCTATTAATAAATACCAACTATAGTTCTGCCAACTTTTTTGTTTATTTAAAAGATATTAAAATCAGCAATTTTGATTTAAACATTGATATACTCAAATTTGTTCAATCTGTTTTTGCTTTAATTATACTTGTACTTTTCATTGTAATGATTGCTGTAGTTAAGTCAACAAAAAAGCAACTAATTGTCATCGCATTTTTTGTTGTTGCAGACATGTTTATAACTACAAGATTATTATCTCCCTATACCGTTCATAGTCCTGATTTAACCATAAAAGAATTAAACGAATTTGCCGACCGGCATTTTGTAAAAACATATACTACTCCAAACATGAATGTTGATGTTTTTAATAACTCCGATACCAGTAGTGTAAGACGATATGGTATATGGCGAAACATCAATATATACTACGGACAAATTGCACATGGGGGCTTCAGTTCATTTATTAATAAAAACATACAATTAATGGAGCAGTCGTTTCCGGATGTTTATTCTGCAGCCCTTCATCACAAACCGGTTTACGCCTCAAAATGTATTATGCCATATTCTCAGATGAGTTTTTCCAATAACAACAGTTTATGCGATTATGCTGATGTGCCGGAAGTATATGGGGATACAAACTGTATTGTGAACGTTGTTTCATATAATCCAAACAAAATAGAATTTATTGTCGAGACGTCTGAACCAACACTGATTTGCTATCTTCAGTCATGGCATAAATACTGGACAGCAAAAGTAAATGGCAAAACTCAAAGCCCTGTTTTGGTAAACCACTTTCATATGGGAGTTGTAAGCGAGGCCGGAAACAATACGATTGTTTTTGAATTTAAACCAAAATTCTTCTATACAGCTTTAACTGTAAGCATTATCACGTTAACTATATTGCTTCTTCTATTACTGGTCTTGTTTTTTAAAAAGCAAACAAAACCAGTAAACAAACAGTTGCTCTAAAATTATTAAATCAACTTCCGGTAAATTAATATTTACCGGAAGCTGATTTTAGTCTTAGCTTGTAAGTATTGGCAAGTAAAGCTTCAGATTTACCAACATATTCCAATGCATCGTCCAATTTTCCAAGTGCTTCAGCAATCACTGCCAAATTAAACCAAGCCTTATCTCGAATCGGTTTTGAATCGCTTTTTGTTAATTTTTCAACTATCTGAAACGCCTGATTAGGCTCGTTATCCTTTAATAGTTTAAAGGCTTTTTTGAAATCCTTTGCTTCAGAAACATAAAAATACCTATCCGTTTTATATTTATAACCGGTAAATCTTTCCCCGTGGTATTTGCCAATACCGTTCCCCCAGTTTGTTAAAACTGATCTGGTGGAACCAACTTTTGACTTCGCATCTTTTTTTGTTTCTGCTGTGGCATTTATGCTAATCTTATCAGCATAACGATATGGGCCCAACTCTTTTATATTATTTAAACTGTCTTTAATAAATATGTTAATTGAAGCTTTAACATCTCAGATTATTTCGGAAATAAAGACTGGTTCATCAACAGTGCTAATATCATAAAGTTCTCTTGCGCTTTTTTCAATGTTTGTATAAAAATAACCCACAACAAATAATGCGTCAACATTCAAATTCATAAAATATTTTTCAGCTTCAGCTTTTGACATTAGCGACTCCTCCATTTTGTTGTCGTCTGTGCCTTTATATTCCACATCTAAAACTATGTAATTAGTATTTTTTTTAAGAACTCTGGCAAAGTCCGAGCATATAGCATTGGAGCCATCTCTGGCTGCTCCTAAATATAAAATTTCGGTCTCAATATATACCTTACTACTAGGTTCAGAAGCAACCATGTTTATAATCCCTATTCTAGACGAAGGGCTAGGTAGCGATATTTCAGGCGGGCCTGATGCATCGAATTTAATTGTTTTAACCGGAGAGCATGCGTTAAATAAAGAGGCAACCAATAAAACATACAAAATATGGAAAAAAGTACTTTTTCTAAAGCAATCCGTCATTTTGATATATTTCAAGTTGAACAGGATAGAAAGGATTAATTTTTACAGTTTTTCCGGAAGTTTTATTAACTACTTCACCAGTTTCAAAATTTACAGAAATAATGTCGCCGTCTTTTAGTCCAAGCTCCTGCATTTGTCCTGGCTTGTATGTCATAATCGGCATGGCAGCATTAATGGCATTACGCTCATAAATAGCACCAAAAGACTCTGCAATTATACATGAAATCCCCAGCGACTTAAAACAGTCAACAGCCTGTTGACGAGACGAACCTGCACCAAAATTTTTAGTTGTAACCACTATATCGGTAGGTTTAGCACGCTTTGCAAAATCTTCATAACCTTTAAGATTATCGAATGAATATTGGCCCATCTCTTTTATATCAGTAATGGTCAGATATCTGTTATGGAAAATCATGTCTGTATCAATATCATCTTTTTCGATAAACCATACTTTACCTTCAACAACATTAGGTTTTGCTACACGTTCTTTAGTAATGGCCTTGGCTGTATCAAATTTACCCGTATTTGTGAATTCGACGGGTTTTTCCGGAATGGCATCAGGAGTAGTAATAAATCCGGCAACAGCACTGGCGGCAACAACTGCAGGAGAAGCAAGATATACATAGCCTTTACCTTGTTTGCCAGCAAAATTTCTATTTCCCGTTGAAAGAGTAATTTCTTCCGGTCCGTTTTGTCCAACCTGACCTGCAGCACATCCTGCACATCCTGCATTTGAAACTAATGCACCTGCGTCTTTAAATATTTGAACTAATCCTTCTTTTAAACACAAATCCCAGATATCATTTGTTGCCGGAACTATTTTCAAAACAACGCCGGGAGCCACTTTACGTCCTTTCAAAATAGCAGCCGCAATACGTAAATCTTCCATGCGGCCGTTTGTGCAACTTCCTATAAAAGCTGAATCTATTTTAATTCCTTTTTTAGCCTCAACCGCCTCATTGTCATGAGGATGCCCTGGCAATGCCAGCATTGGTTTAAACGAAGTAACATCAATTTCATGAGTCATTACATATTCGGCATCTGCATCAGCAGAAATCATTTCGAATTTTTTGCCGCTAAGTTTTTCTATTTCGTTTAATATCTTTTCATTAGGAGGGAATAATAAAATAATAACTCCCATTTCGGTTCCCATTGACGCTATGGTAATTCTTTCATCAAGCGTTAATTCATCAACAACATTACCATAAAATTCAACCGAATAGCCTAATAATTTATTTGCTCCAAAAATAGAAAGTAGATTTAAAACTATATCTTTTGCAGATACATTTTCAGGTCTTTTACCTTTTAAAATAATTTTTACCGATTCAGGAACTTTAAACCAGACCGAACCCTTAGCCCAAGTTGCTGCAATATCCTGGTCTCCCATGCCCTGACCAAAAGAGCCGATTGCACCCATGATATTTGCATGCGAATCAGTAGATACAAATGTTGAGCCGGGCCATACCAGACCTTTTTCAATTGCAAGATGAGTTCCTATACCCGAATCGATATCATAGACCTTAATATTGTTGTCTCGGGCAAACAAGCGGCAATAATGCTGGTTGGCCGCATACTTCTGATCTGAACCTGTTGGATTACAGTCAAACGTAAAAACTGTTTTTGATGGATCGGCCACTTTTAATCCGTTGTCAACAATATTTTTAACAACATTTGCACCCCCAAAGTCACGCGCTGCGCGTGTATCAATAAAAACGTCAACAATATCCCCTGGTTTTACTGTTTTCTGATTGCCATGATTGGCAATGATTTTTTCAATAAGTGTCTGTTTCATATTTTTGTGTGTAAGATTATTTTAAAACATTTTGTAATTAGCTGCAAATATGGTTTAATTAATTACTCCCAACTTTGATTACTACAGTTTTTTTTATTAATAAAACCATCAACTATTTCAAATATTTATCGAGCCAGCCTTTGAATTCCCTTTGCCATAAAATAGCATTTTGAGGCTTCAATACCCAGTGATTCTCTTCAGGAAATAAAACCAAGCGTGCAGGTATTCCTCTGACTTTTGCAGCAGTAAAAGCCTGAATTGCCTGAGTGTATGCTATGCGATAATCACGTTCGCCATGAAAAATCAATATCGGTGTATCCCATTTGTCAACAAACAAATGAGGGCTATTGGCATAAGATTTCATTGCTATGGCATTGTTTTTATCCCAGTAAGGTCCGCCTAAATCCCAATTGACAAACCACAATTCTTCAGTTTCAAGATATTGACTTTCCAGATTAAACATTCCATCATGAGCAATAAAAGCCTTGAATCTGCCTTGATGATGTCCCGCAAGCCAAAAAACCGAAAAACCGCCATAGCTGGCGCCAACAGCTGCCATTCTATTCTCATCTGCCCATGGTTCTTTTGATACATCGTCTATTGCCGACAAATAATCTTTCATGTTTTGTCCGCCATAGTCACCACTGATTTGTTCAACCCATTCTTGCCCGAATCCTGTTGTACCACGTCGGTTCGGTGCAACAACAATATAGCCGTTTGCAGCCATCATCTGAAAATTCCAGCGATAACTCCAAAACTGGCCAACCATTCCTTGTGGGCCTCCTGAGCAATAAAGTATTACAGGATATGTTTTGGTTGAATCAAAATGTGGCGGATAAATAACCCATGTAAGCATTTCTTTATTATCGGTGGTTTTTATGCGCCTTTCTTCAACTTTACCCATTGTAATCTGGTCAAGCAAAGCTTTATTGATAAATGAAATTTCTTTTGTTTCTCCTGTTTTTATGTCAATGGAATAAATTTCATCAGGTTTCGAAATGCTGTGTCGCTGCCCAATAATTTTATCTCCCAAAATTTCAAAAGCAACATAATCACATAAGCCGTCAGATATTTTTACAATTTCGTTGTTTTCTACATTAACCGAATAAATATGCCGTGTACCCTGCCAGTCGCTGGCAAAATAAATCAACTTGCCATCTTTGCCCCAACGCAATTGTTCTGCGCTTTGATCAATTTCCTTTGTTAATTCCGATTTTTCATTTGTTGACAAATCAAGGACAAAAAGCCGCAATTTGTCTGACTCATAACCATCGCGTTGCATGCTTTCCCATGCTAATTTATTGCCGTCGGGGCTGAATACAGGATTCCAGTCATATCCCTCCATCCCATCGGTAAGGTTTTTGGTTTTCCCTGAAGCAATGTCATACAGATACAAATCGGTGTTTGTAGATAATGCATAATCAACTCCGGCTTTTTTACGGCAGGTATAAACAATTGACTCACCATCAGGAGCCCAGCATATTTGCTCAAGCCCGCCAAAAGGCTTTTGAGGAACTTCATAAGGCTCTCCGTCAAGCAAATCTGTTCCTTTTCCCATTTTACCGTCTGCCAACGGAGCTATGAATAAATGGCTCTGCGTTGTGGTCCATTCATCCCAGTGACGAAACATCAAATCATCAATTATACGTGCATTTGCCTTATCCAAATCTTTATATATATCCTGAACTGTCGGCAGAGGCAAATCTTTAATAAAAGCAATATGTTTGTCATCCGGTGAAAGTAAAAACCCAGAAATTCCGCCGGGTTCATCAGAGACAACAGATTTTGAAGAACCATCTGATTTCATTTTATATATCTGCATTTCGCCTTTATCGTTGGCTGCCATAAATAATATTTCACCCTTATTATTCCAAACGGCATTATATTCTCCCGCAGCCGAATTAGTAATGTTTTTTCTATTGCTGCCATCAGGGCGCATTACATAAAGATCGCGATTACCTTTATTTTGTTTCCAGTCGTACCATGTAACCCCAAAAAGGATTAAACTGTCTCCCGGGCTAATTTGTATTTCTGAAACACGACCCATAGCCCACATAGATTCTGGAGTCATAAGGTCATTTTCCAATTTAATATTCTGCTGTCCGATAACGTCATTTTTTGCTGTTTCTTCCTTGGTTGGTTTACAGCATGAAGAAATAATAAGGGGCAGAAACAAAATGATTAAAAACTTTTTCATGGTATTTAATGTTTTCCTTCAATCCGATTAAGTGCGGTTATGGCATTTTCGTAATTTGTACGAATTTTAAGAGCTTTTTTATAATCTTCTTCAGCATTTTTGTACTGCTTTAATTCTTCGTAAGCTAATCCCCGGTTGTAGAATGCTTCAGCATAACCTGGATCACATTCAATGGCCTTTGAAAATTTATCAATTGCAGTCTTATAATTTTGAAGATAAACAAGATTAATATATCCTATATTAAACCATGCATTTTTATTTTTTGGATCAATTGCAAGCAGAGCATCGTATTGCACCAAGGCATCTTCTAACAACTTATGTTCTTGCAGCCACATACCATAATTATATCTGGCCTCTACGGAAGTGGGTCTGATTCTAACTGCAGTTTTGAAATAATTGCCCGCTATCGGATCATTTTTTAAATCGAAAATATGACCCAGCATAATAAATGCATCATAATATTCAGGGTCGTTATCTGTTGCCTTTTGCAAATTAACAATGGCTTTCAATGTATCTTTTTGCTCAAGTTGCGCAAAGCCTTTTATAAAATATGCCTTCGCATTGTATTTATCAAGCTGAATTGCATTGTTACTATAAAGATATACTTTTTCGTAATCTTCGAGAAACAAATTAAGCTCGGCCAATTTAAGACTGGGTTCGGGATTGCCCGGGTCCATGTCAAAAGCTTTCATGAGGGAATTTTTGCAGGATTCAATATTCCCCATTGCTAGATACACATCTCCCAAAAGAATATGATAAGCGGTTTTTTCAGGATTAAGCTGCAGTGCAACCCTTACATCGCTGAGAGCTTTTTCGGTTTCACCCATTGAAAGATATAGTTCAGCCCGCTGTTGATACAAACTGTCAGCTTTAGGATTTTCAGCTATTTTTTTATTTAAAACTTCAAGTGGAGATAAAGCTGAATCCTGTAATTGTTGTTCATTAGACTTACTTCCACCTCCGCATGAAATCAGGAATGAGGCAATAAGTAAAAAAGTAATGCACAAAATATGATGTATTGTTCTCATCAAGCGCTAAGTTTTTCTTTTATTTTGCTTTCAAGTTCATCCATTAGTTCGGGGTTATCCAATAATAAAGCTTTTACAGCCTCACGTCCCTGCCCTAATTTAGTTTCTTCGTAACTAAACCATGAACCACTCTTCTTAATTATGTTTAAATCAACTCCCATATCGATTATTTCGCCTGTCTTTGAAAAACCCTGCCCATAAATTATATCCAATTCAGCTTGCTGAAATGGTGGCGCAACTTTATTTTTCACTACTTTTACTTTAACCCTGTTCCCTAAAACAACATCGCCATCTTTTATCTGAGAAATTCTGCGTATGTCAATACGCACAGATGCATAAAATTTAAGTGCATTTCCGCCCGTAGTAGTTTCGGGATTACCAAACATAACGCCTATTTTCTCACGAAGCTGGTTAATGAAAATACATACGCAGCGTGTTTTTGAAATGGTGGCAGTTAGTTTTCTAAGTGCCTGAGACATAAGTCTTGCATGAAGTCCCATTTTTGAATCACCCATTTCTCCTTCTATTTCGCTTTTTGGAGTTAGAGCTGCCACAGAGTCGATGACAATTATATCAATAGCTCCGCTTCGAATTAAATTTTCGGTAATTTCTAGTGCCTGCTCTCCGTTGTCTGGTTGTGATATAAGTAAATTTTCCACATCACAGCCAAGTTTTTTGGCATAATTAATATCGAAAGCATGCTCAGCATCAATAAATGCAGCAATACCGCCTTTTTTCTGAGCTTCGGCTATTGCATGTATAGCCAAAGTGGTTTTACCCGAACTTTCAGGTCCGTAAATTTCAATCACCCTGCCTCTTGGGAATCCACCTACGCCAATGGCTAAATCGATACCCACACTCCCGGTTGATATTACATCTAGTTCTTCGATTGGTGCATCGCCAAGTTTCATCACAGAACCTTTGCCATAGGTTTTGTCAAGTCTATCAATAGTCATTTGCAGTGCCTTGAGCTTTTCTGCTAAAACCGGATTTTCTTCTTTTTTCTCTTTGCTCATATATTTTTTATTTTATTAAATCTAAAATTTGTACTGTGCTGGCCTTGGTATTTACCTTGGTTATTTTCTCTTCGATTATTCCATTTTCGTCAATGATAAATGTAGTGCGTAAAATTCCATCGAAAGTTCTTCCCATGAATTTCTTTGGTCCCCAAACACCATAAGCTTTAATTACCTCTTTTTCGGTATCGGCAACCAAAGGGAAAGGCAGTGAATGTTTTTCTGCAAACTTGGAATGCGAACTCTCACTGTCGGCACTAACACCTATTACTTCGTAACCTTTTTTCAACCACATGTTATAATTATCTCTAAAATCACATGCTTCGGCAGTACATCCCGGAGTAGAGTCTTTAGGGTAAAAGTAAAGAATTACCTTACGGCCTCTGTAATCGCTCAATTTACGCTTTTTACCTGCTTTATCGGTAAAAGAAAAATCAGGAGCTTCTAGACCTTTTTCCATCACTTCAAAATTTGGTTTAAAATTAATATTTATAATGTTATGTTCAATAAATATGTTATCAACAATCTGCAAACAAAATTAATTGCAAATTTTCATTTTAGACAGTTGTAAATAATTAATTTCATTTACAAACGGACTTAATTATTTGTAATCGATTGTTGTCGGATAATGATTGTTTTAAACAAACAATACTTTTAAGCTAAAAAAGACAAAATACAACCAGCATAAAATTGAAAATTAAATCTTCAATGATATTTGTCATTTTTAGCATAAAAATCATGCACTAAGCTTTATTTTTGTACGACAATTTTTAAATATAAACAAACAAAATAAAAAGAGATTATGAAATTTACAAGAAGAGCAAGTGCCAATTGGAAAGGAACCGGAAAAGACGGTAAAGGTACATTAACAACTGGAAGTACTATTTTAAATGATACTCAATATTCTTTTAGCTCACGTTTTGAAGAAGGCAAGGGTACCAATCCCGAAGAACTGATAGCAGCTGCGCATGCAGGATGCTTTACCATGAAACTCAGTTTTGTGTTGGGTGAAAATGGTTTTACACCGGACAACTTGGATACAAAAGCAGGAATTGTTTTCGAGGATGGGAAAATTACCGAAATCAATTTAAAACTTACCGGAACCGTGCCTGGAATTGATGCTGGCAAATTTGCTGAACTGGCAAATATAGCAAAAGAAACATGCCCTATTTCGGGATTATTGAATACTAAAATAAATCTGGAATCAACATTAGTATAACCCCCAAATTATCAATAATAAATAACCCCACAACAAAAGGCGCGATTAAATTGCGCCTTTTTTGATTCCTTTATTTTTACAATCTGTTTTTTAATAAAAAAGCCCCTCATAAAATATGAAGAGCTATATTGTATTAAATTAAGAAATTATTTCTGGCTAAAATAATTCTCCACTTCGTAATAATTGGAGAAATTTACCACGGGCTCTGCTGCATAAAATTGATTGGCAGGAATAACAAAAACACGTACGGAATCCCATGTTAAAGAGGGTCCGGAATAATCAGAACCATCAGAATCAAGTATATTGAGCGATACATATCTATCACTTGACCGGAACCAATAACGTGTTGCATAAGCGCCACTAAGACCCAAAGAACCAGCCATGTACCAGTTTACATCCAAAAAATATGGAAGTATCAGCGATGAATCCATTAATTCTTTTGTAATTGGTAAATAAAAATCATAAATAGTTGATGTCGTTGTAAAAGTATGTCCGGGAAATCCATATACTCTTACATTAGCATTTCCATTTGGCCCTGCTGGTCCGACTGGCCCTGTGTTTCCGCGTGGCCCTTCAGGTCCTTCGCAAGAAGCTAAAATCAATCCCATAACAAAAAGAACGATTGCAAAAATTCTCAAGTTTTTCATAATTGGTAATTTTAAATTTATATACAAATATATATTATTAAAATTAATATTAAAACATTTCGTCTATGTTATTTATCAGATAATTGTTAATAATCATTTATATTTCCTGTTTTATAAAGCTATTTTGTTATAAATAAAAATTTTTAATGCGCATTGTGAAATAATTACGGTATTTCATCTTTTATTTGTAATTTTTATATCAAATAAAACAAAACCAAAAATCCATATACCTATGAAAACAAAAAACCTGATTGTCGCCTTAATCGTTGCAATATTTATAGCCTTTGGCTGTAGTGGCAAAAAAAGCTACGACAACGTAAGCAACGACGAATCTAAAGTTATTGGGGAAGAACAAGAAACTATTGAATCATCATCGGTTCAAGAAAATCGCATAAGCAGTAGCGGAACTGCTAAAACGCAACAAGCATCGATGAAAACAGATTATGAAGCGGGAAAAGATAATTACGCTTCAATTATTTCCTCTACAACAGCCGAAATAAGCAAATTCGATTCTGTCTATAAACTGGTTCGTACTGTTGAAATTAAATTCAGGGCACTTAATGTTACTGAGACATCCTATGCAATTGAAGACATTGTAAAAAAATTTGACGGATATATTTCCAGCACATATCTGACAAGCAATATAACAAATAAGAAAACAACACGCGTCAGCCCCGATTCCATAGTTGAAACCACCACCTATCATTTTACAAATGATTTGATTGCACGTGTGCCGGCGAAAAACATGGATACAGTGCTTAAATGCATCGCGCCAATGATTGACTTTCTTGATTATCGGAACATAAAAGCTGAAAATGTAAGTTTATCTTATCTGCGCAAACAACTTGAGAAAAAACGTTTAGACTTATACAATATACAAGTAAACCAGTTAACCACAAGCGGAAACAGCAATGAGCGCCTTCTTGCCATGGAAATGCAGCTTCAGAAACAGATTCAAAACGATGAAGCCTTAATAGAACGCCTTGAACTCGACGATAAGGTTGCCTTTGCCACCATAACACTGCACATATATGGACGCGACAAGGCGCACCATGTAATATTGCCCGATGAAGAACGTATTGACAGCTATAAACCAGAATTTGGCAAGGAGCTAAAACATGCTATAAGCAAAGGCTGGCAGGCTTTACAATCGTTTATAATAGAATTAATAACGATATGGCCTCTATGGCTTATGGGAGCATTGCTATGGTTCATTATTGTACGTATCAAAAAAGCCAAAAAATCAAAACAGGAACAAAAATAAATTTTCAAAAAATTAATAACATGTCCCTCGAAAGAGTAAATGTCTTTCGGGGGATTTTTAATTATTCCTTGGCCAATTCAAATGCCAATTCCACAATTTCTTTAAGCGAAAGGTTCTCTCTTTCATCGGTGATATCAAATAAAAGGCGCGCCTGTGATACCAATGATTTTGAAACTTCAAATCTGAAAAACCTGATGTCAGGCTCATCCAAGCCAAGTCTTACCCTATCTAAACCATCGGCATCTTTTAACAAATTAATGACCTCTATATTGGAAAAATTTTTTGGTGGTTCAGTGTCTTTTGAATGAAGTTCTATGGCAGAAAAAACAATGTCGTATTCCTCATTTTTCATTCCGTATTTCTCAAATAAAGGCCGATACTTGGGTAAATGTTTTTCGGCGGAGCGCAATCCATGTCCGGGTACCCGTCCGTCACTAAGCCTACCCAGATCATGCACTTTCGCAGCAAAAAAAGCTAAGCGGCCTTGTTCTGTTAAATTTAACTTTTTTGCCAGAACGCATACCCATGCCATCACTCTGTGAGTGTGTAACCGGCCATGAAGAATTGAACTAAACTCAAAATCTTCGTCTCTTACTTCAAAATCATTGATATTTTCAAATAAATCATTCATCATCTAATGCAGGTTCCCAATCACGTTTTAATAATTCTTCAAAATTCGGAATTACAGAAATTATTTTGCCGGATAGCTTTTTAATGTCTCCGGTCATATTGCCATTTTCCTCGCCTCCGCAAAAACTGATATAACCATCAAACAACAAAGTGTCTTTTTGGTCCCAAACTTTAAGCAGGGCACCGGTACCACCAACACAGCCTTTGTTTTCTTTGTCCGGAACAGATTTAAACCCAATGGAATCATATGTGTTGACAATTTCGTCGAATTGCTGCTTTGATATTGGCAGTATGGTATCAGTAAGCACTGTGGCATATGAGTTTACGGTAACTCTAATTGAACCTTCTGACACCAATAATTTATAACTTCTGTGATACTGCGGTGGTACCGACGAAGCCAGATATTTATACATTATTGACCCAATGTTCTGTTTTTCAATTTTTAATTCTTTAGAACCTTTGCAAGAGAAAACAAATAAAGGGAGAAGAAACAAGACCTTTTTCATTTTATTTAGTTTATGACGATTAAAAAATTATCAATAACAAATATGTCAAATTAAATAGATAGATGAATTAAACACAAAAATTTAATGCTGCCATTTGATTAATTAACAAATCAAGAGTGAGAATCAGTTTTAGTATTTAATCCATTTGAATAATTCTTTTATGGTTGGCTTTTTCCCATACATTAATATTCCCGTTCTGTAAACACGTCCTGCAATCCATGTAGTAAAAATAAACCCGGCAATCAGAAATGTCATTGACAGACCAACCTCCCATAACTGCACCGGTGGGTTAAACGGAATTCGGGCCATCATAACTATTGGCGAAGTAAATGGTATCATGGATAACCAAAAAGAAACCGGTCCGTCAGGGTTGTTTAATACGAAGTTCAAACTCACCAAAGCCAGAATTAAAGGAACAGTTACAGGCAGCATAAACTGCTGTGTGTCGGCATCGTTGTCCACGGCAGAGCCAATGGCGGCAAACATTGATGCATACAATAAATATCCGAAAATAAAATAAAACAAAAAGACCAGTAAAATATTTACGAATTGAATATGGGCAATACCTTCAAGTATTTGATTTGACTTGCTTTGAGATATTTCAAGAACATCTTTTTGCTGGTCAATATCCGATTGGGAAAGGCCTTTGTTTTCTATTACAGCCTTTGGTGGTTCTTTATATTTATACATTTCGGGATTAAAATGCTGAAGGCTGACAACAATTATAGTCGTTAATCCAATCCATAAAACAAACTGGGTAAGCCCAACCAAAGCAACACCTATAATTTTCCCGAGCATTAGCTGAAATGGTTTTATGCTGCTTACAATAACCTCTACAATGCGATTTGTTTTTTCTTCGATAACGCCACGCATAACCTGCGAACCATAAAGAAAAATAAAAATATAAATCAGCAAACCTCCAAGCAGTCCAAGAACATAACTGATTTCGGAGAAACTTTGTTCTTCTTCTCCGTCACGCATAATATATTTATTGATTTTTACACTAACTTTAATGTCTTTCAAAACGTTTTTGTCGATTCCGGAAAGAGACAATCTGTGAGCCTCAAGTTCCTGCTTTATTGTTCCTTCTATAAGGCCTACAATAGCAAAGCCCATATCTTTCCGCGAGCTCATTTTAACAGAATTAGGATTATTTACAACCGTCTCGGGAATATATAGAACAGCATCATATCCCATAGCTTCCATGTTTTCGGTAGCAGCCTGATAAGAAACGTAAATATTCTCGAAAGTCACCTTGTCGGAGTTTTTGAAAGCACTTTGAAACAAGCCGGTTTCGTCTAATACTGCAATTCTTTTTTGCTGATCGGATATATTAGCCAAATAAACCGGAACAATAAAAAGTGCAGCCATAAGTATTGGTCCAAGAATAGTCATTATAATAAATGACTTTTTCTGAACTCTATACAGATATTCTCTGCGAATTATAATAAGAATCTTTTTCATTTACGGTTTTTTTTATGGATTTTGTTGCCGGTTACTTTCGAAATAAAAATATCGTTCATCGACGGCATTAATTCTTCGAAAGAAGAAATATATCCAAAATCCATTGACGTTTTTAACAAGTCGTTTGAAGTGCTGTGTTCATTAAGTTCAATAATGAAAGAGCAACAATTGTCTTTACGTTCCAAATCGCTTAAAATGCCTAGCGGTGCCAATTTTGATTCATCAAAGGAATCTGCTTCACGAATTTTCAGCTGATAAATATTCGAGCTATACTGTCGTTTAATTTCATGCACATTGCCTGATAATATTACTTTGGACTTATTTATTAAAGCGATATCATCACATAATTCTTCAACAGAAGACATATTGTGAGTAGAAAAAATTATGGTTGCACCCTTATTTTTAAGCTCTAATATTTCATTTTTGAGCATTTCGGCATTAATAGGGTCGAATCCGCTGAACGGCTCATCAAAAATCAATAAAGAAGGAGCATGAACAACAGTAATAATAAACTGAACCTTTTGAGCCATACCTTTAGAAAGCTCTTCGATACGCTTATTCCACCAATCTTCGATGCCAAATTTCTCAAACCATGATTTCAATCTTGCGTATGCGTCTGATTTACTAATACCCTTAAGCTGAGCAAGATAAAGTGCCTGCTCACCAACTTTCATTTTTTTATAAAGTCCGCGTTCTTCGGGCAAATAACCAATATCCTCGGTATGATATGAACTAAGCGGTACACCCTTAATATACAGTTTCCCGCTATCAGGCCCGATAATTTGATTAATAATCCTTATCAAAGTAGTTTTTCCTGCACCATTAGGACCTAAAAGTCCAAAAATGCTTTGCTCCCTAACATGGATGGAAACATTATCGAGTGCATAATGATTTGCAAAACTTTTACTTACATTTTCAGCTTCAAAATAAATCATAATTCAATATTAATCAAAATACTCTTTCATCCTGTCAAAAAACGATTTTTTCTTTTGAGAATTATCGGGCTGGAAATTGCTTTTTGTATTCATTTGCTCAAGAAAAGCTTTTTCGTCTTTCGAAACAGACTGTGGCACCCAGATATTTATGCTAACAATTAAATCGCCCTTGTTATAACTATTTAGAATAGGCAGTCCCTTCCCTTTTAGCCTGAACATTTTGCCCGGAGTTGTTCCTGAAGGTATTTTGATTCTTGCCTTTCCATCAATTGTAGGAACGTCAATGTGCGTACCCAATACAGCATCGGCATATGAAATATCATGTTCGTAGAGCAAATTCATTCCGTCACGCTTAAACAAATCATGCTCGGCTTCTTCGATAAGAATAATTAAATCACCCGGATAACCTCCCCGCGGCGCAGCGTTCCCCTTGCCTGACATGCTTAATTGCATCCCGTTTTCTACCCCTGCGGGAATTTTAATTGAAATAATTTCTTCTCCTTTAGTTAATCCGGTACCTGAACATGAAGGGCAACGGTCTGTTACTATAGTACCTTCTCCATTACAATGGGGGCAGGTTGATGCAGTCTGCATCTGTCCTAAAAACGTATTAGTAACCCGCATTACACGACCGGAACCATTACACGTTGTACAGGTAGTCGGTTTGCTTCCTGCTCTGGCTCCACTTCCCTGACAACTATCGCAGTGGATATTTTTATTGACTTTTACTTTTTTCTCTACTCCACTGGCAATTTCTTCCAAAGTCAGTTTGACTCTGATTCTGAGATTTGAGCCTTGTGGAACACGCTGAGACGATCTGCTTCGGCCAAAGCCTCCACCAAAGCCACTAAAACCTCCGCCAAAAAAATCTCCGAATATATCACCGAAATTGCTGAAAATATCATCCATGCTCATTCCACCGCCAAAGCCACCGGCACCATTTACACCGGCATGACCAAATTGGTCGTATCGCTGACGCTTTTCAGGATTGCTCAATACCTCATAAGCCTCAGCAGCTTCTTTAAATTTTTCTTCTGCAGCTTTATCATCAGGATTTTTATCAGGATGATATTTAATGGCCATTTGCCTATAAGCCTTTTTCAGCTCATCGGCAGACGCATTTTTTGATACGCCTAAAACTTCGTAATAATCTCGCTTACTCACTCTGTTTTTTATATTAATTTCCAACAACTACTTTTGCATAACGAATGACTTTGTCGCGCATTTTATAGCCTTTTAAAATCACATCAACTACTTTGCCTTTCATCTCAGGACTTTCAATCATCGTAACAGCTTCATGCAAATCGGTGTCGAAAGGCTCATTCAATGACTCTATAGGTTCCAATCCTTTCTGCTTCAATATTCCGACAAGTTTATTGTAAATCAGCTCATAACCCTGCCTTACGGAATCTACATCAGTAGCTGTTTCCAAACTAGCAAAGCCGCGTTCAAAATCATCAATTACGGGCAATATATCAAGCATTAATTCTGAACCTGCAGTTTGTAATAAATCAAAACGCTCCTGCCTCATCCGTTTTTTGAAATTTTCGAAATCGGCAAATAAGCGAGTGTATTTATCCTGCCATTCATTTACTTTCAATTGCAGACTCTCAATAGTGTCAACAACGGCATCAGGGCACTGATTTTCGTTGTTTTCTTCACTTTCGGCTACTGGTGTATCTTCAGTTTCAGGATTTTTCGGCAACTCCTGATTCTCCATTTTTAAATCTTCGTTATCATTCATCTTTTCTTTCTTTTTCCCAAATTTCATGTCAATTACTTACTTATTCGTTATTAATTTCGCGTGCGATGTCAAAAAGTTTGCCACTGGTCTTAAAATGCCTTTTTGTCAGTTTATCAAATCATTTTCAGAAATTCCAAGCAAATCAGCAGTTTTAAGCAATTCCTGCCATACCTGTGGCACTATTGTTATACCGTTGCTTCCTTTAAGGTTTTCATTGGTCAATTCGGTGTCGCGGGGAATAATAAGATGTTCATGATTAATGCCACCCTTAGCTTTTCTGAATGTACTAATCCATAAATCCACATACTCTTTCACGTCATCAGCAGGCTTAAACCAAACCAACCGAACAGCTCCTAAAAAATCTCCCCAACCCTGG